>CAMJXZ010000068.1 GCA_946409855.1 uncultured Clostridia bacterium
GTCCGACGGGCTCAAAACGCGGACCCACACGCTGATCCATACGCTGGAGCTGGATCCGGAGGACCACCCCGCCGCGTTCCACAGGCTTTCCGGCGACAACGCCGACGGCGTACTAATCGAAGAGGAGGACACGGTGCGGGAGATCTGGTTCAACCACCTGGCGGACGGCCACGTGATGCACGACAACTCCAACAACGTGATCGGCGGATGGGACACCGACGCCTATCTGCTGGCGGTCACCCGAGACAAACGGGAGAACACCGAGCGGGTCCTCGCCATGTGCGCCAGCTATCTGCGAAAGGACGGCAAAGTGTATTTCAGCAGTTTTGCCAAACGGACGGCGGAAGGCGCGTTTACCCGCTTCCGCTTCATTCCCGTCAAAGCGCGCTACTGGCTGGCCAAGCGGGTCGCTCCCTTCATATCCTGGTGCATGCGCTCGCTGGACTCGATCCCCGTCTATTTTCAGGAACCGGCCAAGCTCCGCCAGACCTTCCGGGACAGCGTGAACGCCATGGAGGCGGGCGACAATATTCTCCTTTTCCCCGAAAACTCGGACGATACCCCGGATCACCGGTACGTGCTGAACGGCGTCAGCCATTTCTTCACCGGCTTTACCATGCTGGGTACCATGTATTATCATAAAACCGGAAAATGCTGCCACTTCGTCCCGATTTACGCCAACAAGCAGAACAGGACTTTGACTTTCGGCCATTATACGGACTTCAACCCCGAGGAAGACCCTGCCCTTGAAAGGGAGCGGATCTGCGAAACGCTGCGCAATGAAATGCTGCGGATCGCTCAGGGAAAATGATCCCGCTCTCATGTTCCCCGCAGCAGGGGCGTGCTTTTCCCCCCGGCAATGATCGCGTACCGAGCTCTGCCGGCAGAAACCGTCCGCTGCAGCGCTGCCGTCCGTCATCGCCGCCGCGGCAGCGTCTCCACGCACCGTTTTCGCGCCCCGCGCTGATTCCGCGCTTGGGGATCAGCAGCAGAGCATTGCCGAGCGATCCACAAGATCATTTTCTGTTCCGATCCCTTTTCTGTCGGTCATCGGCCGACAGTTTTTTTATCTCATCGGATACAATCAGATGAATTCCGCCGGCGCGTAAAGCCATAACATCTGAAACATACCGGATTCTTTTTTGCGTGCGCCGGTTTTTCTGTCGCGGCCGCTTCCCGTTTCCTTATGCACCGTCGAATTCATGCGCATTGCTGTTCTGCTTTTTCAAGCGCATCCGCGCAGAATCCGGTCCAATTTCTGACCTCAAAGCCACGTATAAAAGACCGGCCGGGCTTTTCGACCCGGCCGGCTTGCTTTTGAAGAATACTACTCAGTTTTCTGAAGGATTCCGGTATTATTTGTAATTCTTCAGGTTCAGGGACTTCACCCAGCGCAGGAACACATCCTTCGTGACATCCGGCGCGAAACGCTTGCCGGACAGCCAGGTGGAAGCGCCGTGCGTCAGGGCTTTCAGGTTGCTCCTGCTCTTGGTGATGGAAGAGGATTCAGACGTGCAGAACGGCACGATGAGCTGGCCTTCCAGGGCCAGGCTTTCCACAAAGGTGTCCATGATGCGGGGCTCTTGGCCGAACCAGATGGGATAAGCGATCAGGATCACGGAATACCGGGAAGTATCCCACAGCTGATTGGCCATTTCCGGACGGCTCTTTTCATCGACGAATTCGGCGTAAGCACGGGCGGTCTTGTTATTGCGGACAAGGTCTTCCGCGGTATAGGGCACAGCGGGAATGATCTCGAAATAGTCCGCGCCAAGCTCTTCCGCCGCCAGCTTGGCCAGACGGGCGGTGTTGCCGGTATTGGAGAAGTTCACGACCAGGATATGATCCTTGTCCAGCTTGGCGTGGGATTCTTTCTCCGCCAGCAGGAGCTTGACGCGCCTGGAATCGCTGGTGCCGATATGATTGTCCGCGCCCAGGAAATTGTCGGCGGTTTCGGCGTAAAGCACGGTCTCGCGGCCTTCGTGGTGGCCGTAGTTGAAAGCAGTGACATTCCTGCCGGAAGCAGGGAGGGAGAAGTAGGTGATATTGAAGTTATCGCCCGAATACAGGCTGCCCAGATCGAAGGAGATGACCGGATCGCCGTATTCGTCCACACCCTGCACCCAGTAACTCGGGGCCAGCGGTACACCGTTCACCTCCACGCGGTAGACGTTGTAGCCGGCGGGAAGATGATCCAGCAGGTTCGCATTCACCGCCGCCAGCACGTTTTCCGTAATGGTTTCCACGTGCGGGATCAGCGTCGTATCCGTAATATCGCCGATGGCCTCATCGAACAGCTTCTGGATTTCAAATTCCAGATCCGTGCTGGTGGAATGGAGCAGGTGATGGTACAGAATTTTGCCCGCACCCGGATCGGCGCTCGGATAGGTGGCCTGATAGCCGGCGTAATCCGGGTTGAGATAACGCCAGAACTGGGTTTCGCTCTGCCCGGCGGAAACCATAGCCACATTGACGACGGTCGCGCCGAACATCCGGGCGATCTGGTTTTCGATTTCTACCGTCAGCGCCTCGGAATTGGGGCCGTTCGCGAAACCGTCCGTGAACAGCAGAACGCCCGCGTCCATGTGTCCGGTATAGAGATTGGCCAGTTCATTGTAAGCAAACTGCAGGCCGGTTTCCGGGTAGGTCATGCTGCCGGTGCTCAGAGCGTTTTCAAGGGCGGTGCAGCTCGCGGTGCGGAGCGTCAGGCCGGTAGGTCCGATCGGCGCGTCAAAAATATCGTCGGAAGTCCAGGCAGCGCCGGAGAAGACCGTTGTGCCGTTCAGGATCAGCACATTGCCGTCTGTTCCGAAGAAAGTCAGGGAAACGGTGTTTTGAGGATTGGCCAGAATGGTATCCAGGGTGGTTTTCAGGGCGCTCATCATCGCCTGATAGCGATCACCGTTCATGCTGCCGGAAATATCCAGCGTGATTACGAAATTGGTGGGATCGCCGTCAGGCTCGATCATCCTGGTGAGGCTGCCGTACTGGATGGTATAGGTCGCGTCCGCGCTGACGGTAATATTGGTAACCAGCGTGCCGCCGGGAAGGAAGGTAAAGGGGCGGCGGAACAGCGTAAGGTCCAGATTCTCCAGCGAGATCGTGGGCTCTTCCACCGGCAGGCCTTCCCTCAGGTTGAGCTGGTATTCATAGATCATATAGTTCAGTCTGGTCACCACGGAGTTAAAGTCAGTGCCGAGCCCCAGGCTGATGCCGAGTTCCAGGTAGAACTCATACGCGTCCGAACCCGGCGTGTAGTTGTTGAGAATATTCAGCATTTCCTGCGCGGTGATGCTGACCGGATACTGAGAGGTATAAATATGCTCTCCCTGGAAAATAAACGGATACTCCGTCTGGACAAAGGTCAGCGGGCTCTTCAGCGCGTTCATGACGTACGCCACATCACGCTTCCTGGTGCGCGCCTGGGAGGCCAGCTCGTCAGGCAGGCGGACGAAAGAAAACGCGGTGGGAATATCGTTTTCCGAGGCGTAATGTGTCATCTGAAGCTCGCCGTTGTCGGTGAGGGTATATACGTTGTAGCCGCCCACCGGGTCAGCTTCCATATAATAGCCTTCGCTCGCCATGGCGGCGGCAACGGCTTCCTCGGACGCGCCCTGGGGGGCCTGCCATTCCGTCTGCGGGGCCTGTTCATCCCCCATGCCCAGCGTGATGCTGCGGACGCTGAACGACGACGGCGGGGCAAGGCTCTGGCCCAGCTTGCCGGGCACCTTGTTAATAAACCTTTCCAGCTGATCCGGCCCGGCTTTATCCGCAATGGCGCTGGGGATCATGGAAGCCAGCATCACCACTGCCAGAAGCAGGCAGAGCCATTTGGAGGAATTCTTTTTCATTGAGAGTTCTCCTTTCCAAACGTGCGCATTATTTGTATCATGAACAGCAGACCGGCAAACCTGTACGGCCGCATCGACTGCACAGATACGTTTCATGATCAGTCAAATTATATCATACTTTGTTCAAAATTTATCTGCAAAGACTTTAAAACTGTATTACGAAGCCTTTTCATTTATCTTAATTTTCTTGTAAGATTCGTTTTTCCGCCTGCCCGGTCTCCGCCGGCGACAAAAAGCCCGGGAGGTCTCTCCCGTCATCCGGGACCGGGTTCTGGAACGCCGCGCGGCCCGCTGCGGCCGCGGCAGGAACGCGGATGCGCTGTTGTTTCCTTATTATATAAGAGTTCGGGAAACGGAAAACGGACGGATCGTCTGTCCGGCGGCGGACGCCGCGCATGGTTTTCAATGCGTTTTCAGGCGGGATCCGGCGCGGGACGATGTCAGAAAAATCAATCAATTGGAAACACCTTTTGGAACCCGCTTCAAAAAAACATAAACAAATTTCATAAAATCATCACGGTTGATACGGGTTTGCGAAGGAAGGCTTACAATTCCCTGAACCCTGCTCAAATCGGGTTGACAGGGCGGTTTTTGCGGGGTAACATACGGGCAACCAACAGCGATTGGCGAATCCATTCACACAGAGAGGAGATTCAAAATGAAACATTCTACACGTTTTATGAGCGCTCTGCTCGCTGCGGTCCTGCTGATTTCCATTTCAGCGATCGCCATAGCAGAAGATGAAACCACGGTCTATATTCCCAGCAGGATTGCCAAGCTCAATCTTCCGGACCGGCCCGGGTACATCACCCTCAAGACCCAGACGGAAAGCACCGAGATGCGGAATTCCCGCGGCTCCATCCGCTACAAGACCGACGCCCGCGGCAACATTATCTATGATTACAATGGCAATCCCATCCCGATGATTGGCACCGTCGAAGATGCCGACATCGAGCTCCAGTTCTCCGAAAAGCCCGACTGGGCCGGCGTGATCTGGGCGGAAGGCTATGAAAACCTGGAAGTGGACGATACCGGCTATGCCGTGACTTCCATGGAAGGCCATATGCGTCAGCCCGGCACCTGGGTCTGGAACAACCCCGATACCACCTGCGATCCTCTGACCGGTGAAATCGTATGGCGCGACAACGGAACGGTCGCTCCTTCCTGGTGCCACATCACCGGCGGCGACTTCGCCTACATGGCCGGCAAGGGCAATGTGTCCGCTCAGTATGGCCGCAGCGGCAAAGTCAACTATGTCGAGTACAGAGTGGAAGAAGACTTCTTCAGGACCGGCATGGAAGGCGCCTATTCCGTCATCCGTTACGAGCCCGTCACCATCAAGTCCATCTGCGGCCCCGAGGATGATCCTGACAAGTATACCCGGAAGGATACCGTCTGGTACGTCTCCAGCGTCATCGCCACCTATCCCGACGGCAACTACATAGTGGAAGTCGAAGCGGATTACCGCAACGACGTCAAGAACACCCTGGCCAGCTACAAGATCACCTATGCCATCAGCGACAAGGAAACCTACAAGATCACCTACGCGCCTTCCACCACCACCGTTCTGGAAGACCATGAAACCGGCACGTTCATGACCTGGCCGTCCAAGATGGCGCCCAGCACGGACCTGGAAGAATACTTCCGTCAGCAGGTGGAAGAGCAGTGGCAGGGTTCGGTCACCGATCCGACGCTTTATCCGGATTATGATGATTCCTACACCGCGCTGGCCGGCATGTACCTGCATCACTATACGCAGGACGAAGTGCTGTGCGGCGAATACAAGTCCGGCAAGACGCACCTGATGTCCGGCAGTGGCAAGAACCTGAAGTACTGGTACAAGTTCAACGGCACCGGCACACTGAACGGCGTCAAGGTCAACAACAACGGCAAGAAGTCCACCAACAAGAACCTGAAGCCCTGCACCTACTTCAAGAGCCCCCGCGTGCAGTAACAAAGCAGTAAACCGTCTATCATGTGAATGGTTTCCTCCCCGTCTCCGGACGGGGAGGCTTTGTTTTTGCCTTGCAATCATCTCTTCGGCAGGGTATAATGAACAGGCGGGGCCCTGCATCGGCGCCATCGGATCAGATCCCGCGCCGTCCTGTGCTTTTCCAGGAAAAAAGACCGCGTTATTATTCCGCGGCCTTTCGGTCAGAAAATATACTCCGGTATGTTATTTGGCTTCCTCCGGCCCAAGCTGGCCGGTCTTCCAGTGGAGGCGGCACAGGCTGGTATAGCTTTCATTGCCGCCGAGCACCACCTGTTCCCCCGTTTTGATCACTTTCCCGTTCAGAAGCCTGGCGTTGTAAGTCGCTTTCCTGCCGCACCAGCAGATGGTTTTGACCTCCTCGATGGAATCCGCCCAGGCCATCAGCCACTGGCTTCCTTCAAAGAATTCTCCGCGGAAATCTGTCCTTAGCCCGTATGCGACCACCGGGATATGCTCTTCATCCACGATGCGCACCAGCTCTTCCACCTGCGCTTTGGTCAGGAACTGCGCCTCGTCCACGATGATGCAGTGATAATCGTGCAGCGGGACCTGATCCAGCTCTTCCATGTAGATGCACGGCGCGGTCAGGCCGGAACGGGAAGCGACCACCCGTTCACCGTCCCTGTTGTCGATCTTGGGCTTGACGATCAGCGCGCGCTGGCCTCTTTCCTGATAGTTGTACTGCACCATGATGGCGTTTGCCGTCTTGCTGGAGCCCATCGCGCCATACCGGAAATAGAGTTTTGCCAATGCTCTTTACCTCCATCTGTTCATTGCCGGTCTATTATACCCTTCCCCCGTGCCCGAAACAATGGTTTTTCTGGCGTCCATTTTGCACATACCGGAAAGGAGTTCCCATGGCTTTCGCACATTTGCACCTGCATACCGAATACAGTCTGCTGGACGGCGCGTGCAGGATCAGCAGACTGATCCCCCGCTTGAAAGAGCTGGGGATGGACGCCTGCGCCATCACCGATCACGGCGCGCTGTACGGAGCCGTCGATTTCTATTCGGCCATGAAAAGCGCGGGGCTTCATCCCGTGATCGGCTGCGAGGTATATATCGCGAAGAACCGGCATGATCAGAGCAGGGATTTCAGCCACCTGATCCTTTTGTGCGAAAACGAAACCGGCTACCGGAATCTGTGCTACATGGATTCCATGGCGTTCATAGACGGTTTCTATTATAAGCCCCGGATCGACTACGGACTGCTCGCCGCGCATCATGAAGGCCTGATCGCCCTGTCCGCCTGCCTGTCCGGAGAACTGAACCGGTCGCTGCTGGACGGGCGCTTTCAGGACGCCGCGGATTATGTCAGCCGGATGCGCGCCATCATGGGTCCGGACCATTTTTACATTGAGATCATGGACCACGGCCTCCCGGAAGAAAAAACGGTGCTGCCCCGGCTGATCCGGCTGAGCGAGGAAACCGGCGTGCCGCTGGTCGCCACGAACGACTGCCATTACCTGACGCGGGAAGACGCGGACGCCCAGGAAGTGCTCATGTGCATTCAGACTGGCAAGACACTGGACGACGACAAGCGGATGCGGCAGCAGACGAAGGAGCTTTATGTCAAGTCCGAAGAGGAAATGAAGGCGCTGTTCCCCGGGCAGACAGACGCCGTTGAAAGGACGGAGGAAATCGCCAGGCGCTGCCGGATGGATTTTGACTTTTCCACCATTCATCTGCCCCGCTATCCCATCGAAACCGGCGAAACGGCGGAAGAAATGCTGCGGCGCCTGTGCCGTGAAGGGTTTGAAACACGGTATGCGCGCACCCGTACGGACGCGCTGGAGCGGATGGAGTACGAGCTAAACGTGATCATCCAGATGGGCTATGTGGATTACTTTCTGATTGTCTGGGACTTTATCCGCTATGCCAAGACGCACGGCATCATGGTCGGTCCGGGCAGAGGAAGCGGCGCCGGCAGCATCGTCGCCTACTGCCTGAACATCACGGAACTGGATCCCCTAAAGTATCAGCTCCTGTTTGAGCGCTTCCTGAACCCGGAACGGGTCACCATGCCGGATATCGACGTGGACCTGTGCTATGAACGCCGCCAGGAGGTCATCGACTATGTCGCCCGCAAATACGGGCAGGACCACGTCAGCCAGATCATCACCTTCGGCACCATGGCGGCCCGGGGCGTGATCCGGGACGTGGGGCGCGTGCTGGGCCGCAGCTATCAGGAGACCGATCAGGTCGCCAAAGCGGTGCCGATGGAGCTTGGCATGACGCTTGAAAAAGCGCTTGATGTGAGCCCGGACCTGAAGAAAATGGTGGCGGAGGATCCGAAGGTCCGCCGCCTCTACGAAACCGCGCTGACGCTGGAAGGGATGCCCCGCCACGCCAGCACGCACGCCGCCGGCGTACTGATCACCAACGAGCCGGTCACCCATTACGTGCCCCTGCAGACCAACGACGGCATCGTGACCACCCAGTACCCCATGGGCAACATCGAAAAGCTCGGCCTGCTCAAAATGGATTTCCTGGGGCTCAGGACCCTGACCGTCATCCGGGATACCCTGGAGCTGATCAGGGCCCGGGGCGCTGAAATGACGCCCCAGGATATCCCGATCGACGACCCGGAAGTGTACGCAATGATTTCCCAGGGAGATACGGACGGCGTTTTCCAGCTGGAAGGCGCCGGGATGCGGTCTTTCCTGATGAACATGCAGCCGAAGAACTTTGAGGACATCATCGCCGCCATCTCGCTGTACCGGCCCGGTCCGATGGAGTCTATTCCCCGGTATATCGAAGGGAAAAAGCATCCGGAAAATATCCGCTACGCGACCCCGCTCCTGGAGCCGATCCTGTCGGTGACCTACGGCTGCATGGTGTATCAGGAGCAGGTCATGCAGATCGTCCGGGATCTGGCCGGCTATTCGCTGGGCCGCAGCGATCTGGTCCGCCGGGCTATGGCCAAGAAAAAGCATGATGTGATGGCCAAAGAGCGCAGCTATTTTGTCTACGGCTCTCCGGACGAAAACGTTCCCGGCGCCGTCAGCCGCGGGATCCCCGCGGAGGTGGCGGAGCATATATTTGATGAGATGACATCTTTCGCTTCCTACGCTTTCAACAAATCCCACGCGGCGGCGTATGCCCTGATCGCTGTCAGGACGGGCTGGCTGAAAAAGCATTATCCGGCGGAATTCATGGCGGCGATGATGAATTCCTTTGCCGGCAACACCGACAAAGTCGCCGTCTATACCGAATACTGCCGTTCCAAAGGGATTCCCGTCCTCCGGCCGGATATCAACTGTTCCGCCGCCCGGTTTACGGTCGACCTCACCGGACAAAGCCCGGCCATCCGCTTCGGGCTTGGAAGCATCAAAAACGTCGGCTGGGCTAGCCTGGACCAGGTGGTTCAGGAGCGTGTGCAGCATGGGCCGTTCCGGGATATATTCGATTTCTGCCACCGTTGCTGCCGCTATGACCTGAACAAGAAAGCGGTGGAAAGCCTGATCCTGGCCGGCGCCTTTGACACCCCGCAGCTGCACCGGGCCCAGCTGCTGGCCGTCTATGAAAGCGCCATGGACGGTGAATCCAGGGCGCGGAAAAACAACGTGGAAGGGCAGATCTCCCTGTTTGAACTGTCCGGCGCGTCCGCCGCGCCCATCGCCAGGCAGTACCCGGATATCCCCCCCTATCCCCTTTCCGAATTGCTCCGGCAGGAAAAAGAGGTCACCGGCGTCTACCTGTCCGGCCATCCGCTGGATATCTATTCCGACGCGCTGAAACGGATGAGCGCGGATACTTCCGTCCTTCTGGAATGGACGGACGCCGAAGACGGGGGCATGAGCCATGACGGCCAGAAGGTCCGGATGGGCGGCATGATCGTCAAATGGCGCACCAAGGCCACCAGGAAGGGAGAACTGATGGGCTTTGTGACCCTGGAAGACCTGACCGGCCAGATTGAGTGCCTGGTTTTCCCGCGGGTCTGCGAGCTGTACCGGTCTCTGCTCGCGGAGGACAGGGCGGTGATCATCTCGGGACGGCTTTCCGTCCGGGAAGACGAAAGTCCCAAGCTGATCGCGGAAACCGTCGAGCCTATGCCGCAGAACGCCCAGCCCGCTCCCCGGACGGAAGAAAAGCGGGAGCCCGAAATCCGCGCGCAGGCCAAAAACGCCGGCGCGAAATTGTACCTGCGCCTTCATGCCGGCGATTATGAGAAGGCCGGAAAAATCATGCGGGCCTATCCGGGCGGAGTGCCTGTCTACCTGAATTTCCCGGACGAAGGGAAAACCCTGCTGACGCCCGCCGAACAATGGGTCAGTGACAGCGGCGAAATGATCGAAGCCCTTTGCCGGGCGCTGGGCAAAGAGAACGTCCGGCTGGTCCGGAGCGGCGCCTGAACATAAACGCAGCCCTGTTTTTCGTTCCGCCTTTGTTTTCCGCTTTACAAAACACGGCATATTATAGTAAAATACGCAAGGCTTGCCAAAGAGACATCAAGCCGGGAAAGGATTAAACGCAATGGAAATTACTCCGAGCACCAAAGTGACCGATATCCTGAACGCTTATCCGGGGCTGCTGGATCATCTGATCAAGATCGAACCCAAGTTTGCGTTCCTGAAAACCTATCTGGGCAAACTGGCGATCCGCAACGCCACGGTTCAGGACGCTTCCGATAGATTCAATGTCAGCGTGGAAAAGCTGAAACAGCTTTTGACAGAGCAGCTGGAACTCATGAACAAAGAATCCTGACAGGAGGGGCTTTCATGAATATCGTATGTCTGGACCTGGAAGGCGTTCTCGTGCCGGAAATCTGGATCGCTTTTTCAAAAGCCTCCGGCATTCCGGAACTGAAGCGCACCACCCGGGATGAGCCCGATTATGACAAGCTGATGCGCTGGCGCATCGGCATCCTGAACGAGCACGGGCTCGGGCTCAGGGAGATCCAAAGGACGATCGAAACCATCGAACCGATGGAAGGCGCGAAGGAATTCCTCGACGAGCTCCGGGACAAAACGCAGGCCGTGATCCTGAGCGACACGTTCACCCAGTTTGCCCATCCGCTGATGAAAAAGCTGGGCATGCCCACCATTTTCTGCAATTCCCTGATCGCCGACGAAAGCGGGAAAATCACCGGGTTTCAGATGAGATGCGCCCACTCCAAGCTTTCTACGGTCAAAGCCCTGCAGTCGGTCGGCTTTGATACCATCGCCGTGGGCGACAGCTACAACGACCTTGGCATGATTCAGGCTTCGAAGGCCGGTTTCCTGTTCCGCAGCACCGAAAAAATCCGCGCGGATCATCCCGAACTGCCGGCTTTTGAAACCTACGACGAACTCAAAGCGGCCATTTTCGCCGCGCTGTAAATCCATTGAACGGAGCCGGCTTCCGCCGGGCTCCCTTTTTTTGCCGCAAAACATTCGGAATAAACGGCTGGTGACACCTTTATGCCTGTTTTTTCAGGGTTTTGATAATTTCCTTTTTTCTTTTTTTATGGTACACTGGTGATTGGACCATGAAAAGATTCTGAAGGAACACGGAGGATCGGTTATGCTTGAGCTCAGGCAGCTGACAAAAAAATATCAGGCCGGCGGGATGACCGTTGAAGCGCTTCGCAGCGTGGATATGGCGCTGCGGAAGAATGAATTCGTGGCGGTTCTGGGGCCTTCCGGGTGCGGCAAAACCACGCTGCTCAACATCATCGGCGGGCTGGACCACGCGGACGGCGGCGAGATGCTGGTCAACGGCCGTTCCACGAAAAAATACAAGGACAAGGACTGGGACAATTACCGGAATCATCGGGTCGGTTTTGTATTTCAGAGCTATCACCTGATCCCGCACCAGACGGTTCTTTCCAATGTGGAACTGGCGCTGACGCTTTCCGGCGTCAGCCGGCGCGAAAGGAAAAAACGCGCGCTGGAAGCGCTGACACGGGTCGGCCTTGCGGACCAGGCGCACAAAAAACCAAATCAGATGAGCGGCGGCCAGATGCAGCGCGTCGCCATCGCCCGTGCCCTGGTCAACAATCCCGA
>CAMJXZ010000069.1 GCA_946409855.1 uncultured Clostridia bacterium
AATCTGTGGCATTTTCGGAAATTTGTGCTATAATTGAATGTACTGAAAGTTTTCTTCCCCGTTCCCGCGGGAAGCCCGCGGCGGAACGGCGTTTTTCTCCCGACTCACCCACAGAAAGGACGAAGACCCATGCTGAAAAAGATCCTCTGCTGCCTGCTGTTCTCCCTGCTCATTCTGCTGCCGCTCTGCGCCGGGGCGTCTTCCGCGGAAACGGTAACAGAAACTGTCGACACCGTCGGCCTGAACAACGATGAAGCACTGCAGGGCTATCTGGACCGGGCGCTCGGCTTTTTGCCGGACATTACGCCAAAGACCATTCCCCTGACCGGCATCAACAAACAGCTTTATGACGGCCTGGTACCGCTTATTCAGGACGTAGCCGCCGGCAGACGCACCTCCACGGTGTTCACAATCAGCGTGAGCGGCTCAACAGACGGTTTTGAGTTCCCCAAAATCACCCACACCCTGCGGGCCAACCTGCCGTATGACCTGTACTGGCATGAGGGCAGATGCCGTGTTTCCATCTCCGGCACACAGTATACCTTTTCCTTTTATGTGGATTCATATTACGCCGTAAGCGATTTCGAAACAAATCCTGACGTTATTTCCGCCGTTCAGAACACGGTCACCGCAGTGGAAAGCATCGTTTCCGCCAACCAGGGCCTGAAAGACCTGGAAAAGCTGACCGCCTATAAGGAAGCCATCTGTGATCTGACGGATTATAACTATGACGCGGCGGCCGGCAGCGTCGACAACGAAAACCCCTGGCAGCTGATCTGGGTATTCGACGGGGATCCGTCTACCAAGGTCGTCTGCGAAGGCTATTCCAAGGCTTTCAAATATCTGTGCGACAAGTCTTCTTTCCGGTCCGATATTTCGGCCTCCCTCGTCACCGGCTACATGGACGGCGGCCCGCACATGTGGAACCTGGTCCGGATGCCCGACGGAAAGAACTACCTGGTGGACGTCACCAACTGCGACAGCCACGCCGACGGCAGCATCTCCATCGGCTACCCGGACAAGCTGTTCTTGGTTGGCTATGACAGCGTATACCACGGCGCCGACGGCGACGGTTATGTGGTCTACGGCATTAACTATGTATATGACACCGATTTGGGCGACATTTATTCCGCGGAGGAGCTTGCGTTAGCGGACAGCGGCTATTCCGCCGTCCCCCAGGGAACCTGGGGCGGCCTGACCTGGGCGCTGGACGATAACGGTGTCCTGACCATCAACGGAAGCGGGGAAATGAACAGTTTTGAATCCCCGACAGATGCCTGGCGCGCGTACAGTGCTGACATACTGCAGGTACAGATCGGAAGCGGCATTACTTCCGTCGGGAATTACGCGTTCGAAGACTGTCACAATCTGACCTCCGTTTCCCTTCCGGACGGACTGACCAGCATTGGCTGGGCCGCTTTTTCCGGCTGTGAACAGCTCGCTTCCGTTGCTCTGCCGGACAGCGTGACGGAAATCGGTTCCCTCGCCTTTGCTTCCACCGGCCTAAGCAGCATTACGCTGCCCCGGAATCTGACCGTCAGTCAGTATGGCCCGATTGCCGACTCTTTCAGGGGATGCGCCAGCCTGACGGACATTCTGGTAGCGGACGGCAATCCTGACTACACTTCCGTAAACGGCGTCCTGTTCACCCGGGATCAAACAGAACTTGTATACTATCCGAACGGCAAAACGGACGAGGCCTATACGATTCCGGACGGTGTTGCCGCCCTCTCATCAAGCGCTTTTGAAGGGAATACCCATCTATGCACGGTTTCCTTCCCGACCAGCATCGAAGATATCGGTTCTTCTGCTTTTGAAAATTGCTCCGCCCTGCATGACATATATTATGGCGGCACGGAATCGGAATGGAACGCCATCCACATCAGAGATGAAAATGCCAGACTGAACTCCGAGGATAACGTTTTCCACTTCAATATCGTGTCCTGGGGCACCTACGGGATAGATCAGAATCTGTACTGGGAGCTTGATGCAAACGGCGTCCTGACCCTCAGCGGTTCCGGCATGGTGAGCGGCAACTTTATTGATAACAGCTCAGAAATCATCCCCTGGGCGGCATATAAATCTTCCATCAGGAGCCTGGCGGTCGAATCCGGCGTTCGGCAAATCGCTTACGGCTCCTTTACCGGATATACGAACCTGACCAGCGTCACCTTTGCCGAAGGACTGGTTTTCATTGATGAAAATGCTTTCCGGAACTGCTCCGGGCTGACCGGCGTCACCCTGCCGAATACTGTCACCCGCATCGGTCCAAGAGCATTCGGATCCTGCACCGGTTTAACCGGAGTAACCCTTTCAAGCAGTCTGACCGGGATTTCGTACGAAGCTTTCAGCGGCTGCAGCAATCTGTCTTCTCTGTCTCTCCCCGCAAGCCTGCGGACCATTGGCGATTATGCATTCGAAGACTGCCTGAAACTGCAGACGATTTCGATCCCCAAAAACGTAACCTCCATCGGAACCGCCGCCTTCCACGGCTGCAAGGGGCTTAAATCCATCACGGTAAATTCCGGGAACGCGAACTATTCCTCCGCAAGCGGCGTGCTGTTCAACAAAAACAAAACCGCGCTCCTCTGTTATCCGGCGGGAAAGACTTCCGGCGCCTATTCGGTTCCCGCAAGCGTAACATCGATCGCTGATTATGCGTTCTGCTACGCCTCCGGCCTGACCGGCATCACCTTGCCGAGCGGCAGTATCAGCATCGGTTTTCAGGCGTTCAAAGCCTGCACCGGCCTGACGGAATTCGTTTTCCCGGACGGTTTTACGCGCATTGAAAACGAAATCCTCCGCGGCTGTGTCAATCTGCATCGCATCACCGTTCCGGTCAGCGTCGTGTACATTGATTTCTATTCCTTCGATGAATTCGACAAGGATTCAAGTGACACCCTGGGATTGAATACAACCGTCACCATAACGGACATCTACTATCCGGGAACGGCGGCTCAGTGGAACGCTGTCACCAAAAAAACGGACGGCGGCAGTTTTTTAGAGGATTTTTCCGTGGACTTCTCCGCCATTGCCATGCACTTCTGTCCGGCGCCGGACCTGACGCTGCCGGCCGACCTGACCAGCCTTGAAGCAGGCGCCTTCACGGGCATCGCGGAAGACGTCATCGTGTACATTCCCGGCACCGTAACCAGCATCGCCGACGACGCTTTTGACGCGGGCAAGGTCATCATCGTTGCCCCCGCCGGCAGCTTTGCCGCACAGTGGGCCCGCAGTCACGGGTTTGAATGCTACGAACAGTGACCGGCGCTTTCCCGTCCCCCGACCCTGCATACTCTTCCCGGGCTGCCTTCGCGCAGCCCGTTTTTCGCGCCTTATTTCTGCCACGCTTTTACAGCTCCTTTGACAGAATCAAAATTGCTTTTTTCCCGAAAAAGGCTTATACTGAATTGTGTCTGACAAAAGGCGCGTCTCCATATTGTGCCGAACACATGCATAGATCATAAAAGCATCTGATAAAAAAACCATCTGAACAGGACAGAAGGTGAGAACGCTTGAACATCAACGACAGAAAAAACAACTGGAAGCCCATCGTCCTTTATCTGGTTTCCGTGGCCGTGATCATCATCCTGGCCAATACGTTTCTCTTTCCGCGGATCCTGAACATGACGGTGACGGAAGTCCCCTACACCGGGCTGCTCAGTATGCTGGAGGATGCTTCCTCCCCGGAAAAGATCAAGGAAGCCTCGCTGGATGAGGACAACCGGACCCTCCGCTTCCTCACCGAAAATGAAGAAACCAAGGAAAAGCGCCTCTACGAAACCAACATCTGGCCCAACGACGCGGAGCTTTTGCAGAAGCTGCGCGCCGCCGGGGTAGAGATCTCGGTCCGCATCCCCGCGCAGACCAACCCCCTGCTGGTCTTCATGCTGAGCTGGCTGCTGCCCATCGTCCTGTTCGTGCTGCTGGGGCAGTTCCTGCTCCCCAAGCTCATGAACGGCGCCGGCGGGCAGAACGTGCTGTCCCTGGGCAAATCCAACGCGAAAATCTATATTGAATCCGAGACCGGCAAAACCTTTGCCGACGTCGCCGGCCAGGACGAGGCCAAGGAAGCGCTGACGGAAATCGTCTCCTTCCTGCACGATACCGGCAAATACAAGGCCATCGGCGCCCGGCTGCCCAAGGGCGCGCTGCTGGTCGGCCCGCCCGGCACCGGCAAGACGCTGCTGGCCAAGGCCGTCGCCGGGGAGGCGAAGGTGCCCTTCTTCTCCATCAGCGGGTCCGAATTCGTGGAAATGTTCGTCGGCATGGGCGCCGCCAAAGTGCGCGACCTGTTCAAGCAGGCGGCAGAAAAAGCGCCCTGCATCGTCTTCATCGACGAAATCGACACCATCGGCAAAAAGCGGGATACCGGCATGGGCATTTCCGGCGGCAACGACGAGCGGGAACAGACGCTCAACCAGCTGCTGGCGGAGATGGACGGCTTTGACGGCACCAAGGGCGTGGTAATCCTGGCCGCCACCAACCGGCCGGAGATCCTGGACCCCGCCCTGCTGCGCCCCGGCCGGTTTGACCGCCGCATTCCCGTGGAGCTGCCCGACCTGCGCGGCCGCGAGGCCATTCTGAAGGTGCACGCCCGGGATGTCCGCTTTGCCGGCGATATTGACCTGAACGCCATCGCCCGGGCCACCTCCGGCGCTTCCGGCGCCGACCTGGCCAACATCATCAACGAGGCCGCCCTGCGGGCCGTCCGGGAGGGCCGGGACGCCGTCTCTCAGGAAGACCTGATGGAAAGCGTGGAAACGGTCATCGCCGGGTACCAGCGCAAAGGCGCCGTCATCTCCGAAAAGGAAAAGCGGATCATCGCCTACCACGAGATCGGCCACGCGCTGGTCGCCGCCCGGCAGAAGAACGCCGCCCCGGTTACCAAGATCACCATCATCCCCCGCACCTCCGGCGCGCTGGGCTACACCATGCAGGTGGACGAGGACGAAAAGGTCCTTCTGTCCCGTGAGGAAGCCATGATCCAGCTGACCACCCTGACCGGCGGCCGCTCGGCGGAAGAGATCGTCTTCGGCTCCGTGACCTCCGGCGCTTCCAACGACATCGAAAAGGCCACCCGCCTGGCCCGCGCCATGATCACCCGCTTCGGCATGTCCAGTCATTTTGACATGGTCGCCCTGGAAACCGTCAACGGCCAGTACCTGGGCGGGGATACCTCCCTGGCCTGCAGCCCGGACACTTCCGCCCTGATCGACCAGGAAGTCAACGAGACCATCCGCGGGGCGCACGAGAAGGCCCTGTCCATCCTGAAGGACAACCGCCAGAAGCTGGACGAGCTGGCCGCCTTCCTGCTGGAAAAGGAAACCATCACCGGCGAAGAATTCATGGCCATCCTGAACCGCCCCATCAGCCTCCCCGAAGCGACCGCCATCCCCCTGGGAGACGGGAACGCGGACGAACAGGCACAGGAGAAAGAATAATACCCATTGCGGGCCGCCCCGCGTAAGAAAAAGGAGCCGGAAACGGCTCCTTTTTCTTGCTTGACATTCATCACCCGGAAAGGGACATGGCCATTTACGGGGCGCTGCCCGGGACGATCCCGGGTGGCGCCGCATCCGTCCTTCGGGCCCCGTCGCTTAGCCGGACAAAAAGAAAAACCGGGGGGGCAGGGCCTTTGACCCTGCCCCCCGGCGACGGCGCGGCGTTACTTGGTGATATACGCGTATTTATACTCGCAGCGCTGTCCGCAGCCGTTGCGGATGATGCCCGCCACGTGGTCCTTGGCCACCCAGGAACGGGTCTGGAAGAAGGTCGGCGCGATCGCCTGGTCTTTTTGTACCAGAACCTTTTCAGCTTCCTGGAGATAAGCCAGTCTCTCGTCCCCGTGGTGCTGATTCGCCTTCGCCAGCAGTTCGTCAAATTCCGGGTTGTTATAGCCGATCTTGTTGTAGGGGCTGGTCGAGATGAACAGCTCCAGGAAAGAAAGGGCATCGTTATAGTCGGCGCCCCAGCCTTCCTTGCCCAGGGTGTAATTCCCGCCGTACTGTTCCTGGCGCATGGCGTAAGCCAGCGAATTGACTTCCACATCCAGGCCCAGCACAGTCTTCCAGTACTGCTGGAAGACCTGCGCGGTCAGCAGGTTGGCGTCGCCGGTGCCGATGACCAGGCTCAGGCCGGCGCCCTTGAGGTCGTCGATGGTCTTGCCCAGCTCCGCAAGGCCCAGCTGCAGCTCTGCCAGGGCTTCCTCGGCGGTATTGCCGTTGCCGACGTCGGTGTAGAGTTCGCCGTTGTTTTCACGGAAATCTTTCCCGTCGGTTCCCTTGATGCCGCCGGGAATGAAGCCGTAAGCGGGGCTGGAACCGCTGCGCATGAAGCTGGTCATGTATTCAACGCGGTTCAGCGCCATGGAGAACGCGCGGCGGATATGCAGGTTGGCGAAATATTCATTGGCGTTGTTGAACATCAGGTATTCCGTGACGGGCTCGGTGACGGAGATAAAGCCCTTCTCGCCGCGGAACATATCCAGATAGTTGGGCTGCACCTGGATGACATCCAGCATGTCCGTGGTGTACATATTCACGATCGTATTGCTTTCGGCGGTCATGTCAAAGATGATCTTGTCGAGAATGACGCTGTCGGCATCCCAGTAGTAGGGATTCTTTTCAACCGTGATGGACTGGCTCGGGGTCCAGTCGGTGATTTTGAAGGGACCCGAGAAAATCATATGATCCACGTCCATGAAGAAATCGTCGCCGCATTCCTCCTGATAGCCGGCAGGCACCACGGAGAACTGGGGGATGACGAGGGTGCCGATGAAATAGTCATAGGCGCCGGTCAGTTTGACTTCCAGGGTTTTGTCGTCCAGGGCCTTGATGGCGACGCTGTCCGCGTCGCCGGCGCCGCTGTTGTAAGCCTCCGCCCCTTCAATGGTGTAGAGCATGTAGGCATACTCGGAAGCGGTCGCGGGATCCAGCACCTTTTTCCAGGTGTACTCAAAATCCGGCGCGGTGATGGGGGCGCCGTTGGAGAACTGGGCGTCCCGGAGATGGAACACATAGGTCAGGCCGTCTTCGCTCACGTCCCAGCTTTCCGCCAGGCCGCTGCCCATCTCGATCAGGCCGTTGGCTTTCTGGCGCACCAGGGTTTCAAGGCTGGTCAGCAGCAGATCGCTTCCCTCGGCGGTGGATTCGGTCAGCGGGTTCAGGTCGGTCAGGTCTACGCCGATGGAAACGCGCAGCGTCTGGTCCTCCGCCAGGTTGGCCGGGGCTTCGGCAAACGCCAGGCCCGTCATGGAAACTGCCAGGAACAACGCGAGCATCAGGGATACCGTTTTCTTCATGGTTTCTTTTCCTTTCAATATAATATTTATGGCTGCTGCGCAAAGGCAGTGAACCAACCGGTTCAGGGGTTTCTCCGGGCCAGATACGCTTCGATTTCTTCGACGGTTTTGGGAATCCGGGCGGACAAAAGTTCCGCGCCGTTTTCCGTGATCAGCGCGTCGTCCTCGATCCTGACGCCGAATCCCAGCTCAGGCAGATAGGCGCCGGGCTCCATGGTGACCACCATGCCGGGGGCAAGCAGCTCCCTGTCCCCCACGTCGTGGCAGTCCAGGCCCACATAATGGCTGACCCCGTGCGGCAGGACGCGCTTCATGTCCTCCATATCCCGGATGATGCCGGCCTCCAGCAGCTTTTCCCCGATGGCCCGGCGGGCGACCTCCAGCGTTTCCTCCACGGGTTTTCCGGGGGCCAGAAACGCAAATACCTTCTGCTGGCCATAAAGGACCGCGTTGTAGACCGTTTTCTGGACCTGTGAGAAGCGGCCGCTGACCGGGAACGTGCGGCTGATATCGGCGGCGTAGTATCCGTACTCGGCGCCCAGGTCCACCAGCAGCACGTCGCCGTCGTGAAGCGTCTGGTCGTTCCTGGCGTAATGCAGCACGTTGGAATTCGCGCCGCCGGCCACGATGGATTCAAAGGCCTTGTTCCTGGCCCCGTTCATGGTCAGGGCAAAGTCAAACCGGGCCGCCAGCTCCATCTCGTTGACGCCGTCCCGCATATGATCCAGGATCGCGTATATGCCGCAGGCCGTGATATCCACCGCCCTGCGCATGCAGGCGATTTCCTGTTCGTCCTTGATCCGCCGCATGTTGTTGACGAGCCTGCTGACGCTGCCGGCCCGCAGGGCCGGGTTCGCGTTTTGCAGCCTTCTGCACATTGCATTTTCAGGATGGACCGTACTGCTATCCGGCTCCCGCTGATGGAAATCAAACAGCAGATGCTCAAAAGAACCGCGGCTCAACAGACGGCCTATCTGCCAGTCAAAACGGTCCAGGTATTCCGCCTGCCGGACGCCGACGGCTTCCATGATGTCCGCCTTATCGGGCATTTTGCCGTAATAAAGCTCTTCATGCGGGTCGGGGCGTTCAAAGAACAGCCATTCCGAGGCGTTCCCGTCCTGCTTGACCAGAAGGAGGATCTGCCGGGGCCGGTCGGAACCGGTGAGATAATAAAAGTTCCGGTCGACGCAGAAGGGATAATCCTGGTCGGCGGTTTTCTGCTTTGGATTTCCCGCAAAGAAAAAGGTCAGGGACTGATCGGGCAGCTGGGACAAAAGCCGCTGCCGGCGGCTGACGACGGACGGATTGGCCATTTGAACGGAACCTCTCAAATCGTATTATCCGACTGCTTCGGCGTGAAAGCAGGCGATGGCATGATCCGGCCCGGCCTGCCGCATGGGCGGCATGGACCGGGTGCATTCTTCGGTGCAGTAAGGGCAGCGGGTCTGGAACTTGCAGCCCTGCGTGACGCTGACGGGGCTGGGCACCTCACCGGCCAAACGGATCCGTTTCCGGGCGCGGGAAGCGTCCGGATCAGCGAAGGGCACGGCGGAAAGCAGCGCTCTGGTGTACGGATGAAGGGGGTTCGCCATCAGGGCGTGCGCTTCCCCCAGTTCCACCAGGGCGCCCAGGTACATCACGCCGATGCGGGTGCTGATATGCTCCACCACGGCCAGGTCGTGGGCGATGAACAGATAGGTCAGCCCCAGTTCCTGCTGCAGCTTCTGCAGCAGATTGATCACCTGCGCCTGGATCGAGACATCCAGGGCCGAGATGGGCTCGTCGCAGATGATCAGCCGGGGCTCCACCGCCAGCGCCCGGGCGATGCCGATGCGCTGACGCTGGCCGCCGCTGAACTCGTGCGGGAAACGGCTGGCGTGCTCCGGCAGCATGCCGACCATGTGCAGCAGTTCAAACACCCGCTGCTGGCGGGCGGCGTTTTTGTACATGCCGTGCAGGTCCAGCCCCTCCGCGATGATGTCCGATACCGTCATGCGCGGGTTCAGGGACGCGTAAGGATCCTGAAAGATCATCTGGATGTCTTTGGTCAGGGCGTATGCTTCCCTGCCCTTGAGGCGGGTGATGCTCCGGCCTTCCAGCAGGATTTCCCCGTCTGTGGGCGGGTACAGGCCGATGATCGTGCGGCCCAGGGTCGTCTTTCCGCAGCCGCTCTCTCCGACCAGGCCCATGGTTTCCCCCCGGCGGATGGAAAAGCTCACGTCATCCACCGCGCGCAGCACCCTGCGGCCGGAGAGGGGAAAATACTTTTTTAACCCTTTTACTTCAAGGAACACGGCTTGCCTCCCGTCCGGGAGCGTATTCATGTTCCAGCCAGCACCGGACAAAATGCTCCCCGGTCAATTGGGTTTTATCGGGCATGCTTTCCGCGCATATGCGCATGCAGCGGCCGCACCGGCCGGCAAACGGACAGCCCGCGGGGGGATGGAGCAGGTCCGGGGGGTTGCCCTCGATGGGGACCAGCGCCGTCTTCCGCTGATTCATCCGGGGAATGGAGTTCAGCAGTCCCGCCGTATACGGATGCCTCGGCTGATAAAACAGTTCCCGCACCGTACCCTGTTCGACAATCAGGCCCGCGTACATGACGGCCACGCGGTCCGCGATATCCGCCACCACCCCCATGTCATGGGTGATGATCAGGATGGTGGTGCCGAGCTTTTTGCGAAGGTCCAGCAGCAGATCGATGATCTGGCTCTGGATGGTCACGTCCAGGGCGGTGGTCGGCTCATCCGCGATCAGGATTTTCGGGCTGCAGACCAGCGCCATGGCGATCATCACCCGCTGCCGCATGCCCCCGGAAAACTCGTACGGGTACTGCCGCATCCGGGCCTGCGGGTTGGCGATGCCCACCAGGCCCAGCGTCTCCACAGCGCGCGCCCTGGCTTCCGCCCGGGACACCCGCCGGTGCTGCAGGATGCTTTCCTCGATCTGGCGGCCGATGCGCGCGGTGGGGTTGAGGCTGGTCATGGGGTCCTGAAAAATCATGCTGATCTCGCGTCCCCGTATCTGCCTCATCTGGCGGTCGGTGAGGGCGAGCAGATCCTGCCCGTCCATCAGGATGCGGCCGCTTTCCACCCGGGCGGGCGGGGACGGATTGAGCTGCATGACCGCCTGCGCGGTGACGGATTTCCCGCAGCCGCTTTCTCCCACGATGGCCAGGACTTCCCCCGGACGCAGGTCCAGGTCCACGCCCCGGACGGCCTGCACCGTGCCGGCGTACGTATCAAAGCATACGCGCAAATCTTCGATCCGGAGGAGAGGCTTGCTCAGCGGCTTGTTCAGATTGACCGTTGACATCCTGTCAAGCCTCCTTTACTGGCGCAGTCTGGGGTCCAGGGCGTCCCGCAGGCCGTCCCCCAGCATATTGAAGCTGAGCATGGTCAGGCTGATCAGCAGCGCGGGGAAAAACAGCTGATAAGGCTGCAGCAGCAGCATCTTCGCCCCGTCGTTCGCCAGCGTGCCCCAGCTGGCCAGGGGCACCGGGATGCCCATGCCCAGATAGCTGAGGGACGCCTCGGTGAAAATGGCGCTGGGGATGGAGAACGTCAGGTCAATGATGATGGGCCCCATCAGGTTGGGCAGGAGATGCTTCATGATGATGTGGGGAAAGCGGCCCCCCAGCGTGCGGCTGGCCATGACGTATTCGCTCTGCTTGAGCTGGAGGATCTGCCCGCGCACCAGCCTGGCCATGGAGCCCCATCCGGTGATGGCGATCGCGATGATGATGGTGCGCTCGCCGCTGCCCAGCACTACCATCAGCATGATGACCCACAGCAGGTCCGGAATGGTGTAAATGATCTCCACGCCGCGCATCATGATCATATCGACCTTGCCGCCGAAATATCCCGAAATGCCGCCGTAGAGGACCCCGATCATCACATTGATCAGGGTGGCCACCAGGGCGATGGTCAGGGAGACGCGCGCCCCTTCCCAGCAGCGGGTAAACAGATCCCGCCCCAGGTTGTCCGCCCCGAAAAGATGCTCGGCGGAGGGATGCCGGTTGATGCTGAAGATATCCTGCGCGGCGTAATCATAGGACGACACCATGGGGATGATGACCGCGCACAGAACGATCAGCACCAGGACCGCAATGGAGGTCATCGCCACTTTGTTGCGCCGCAGCCGGCGCCAGGCGTCTTTCCAGTAGGTAATGGCGGCGCGGCCGGCCGCTTCCATGCCCGCGGCGTCCATGGGCAGCGGTTCAAACATCTGCCGGGTGATTTCATGCTCCACACGTTTTGACATTCTTCGCCGCCCCCCTTAATCCATTTTGACCCGGGGGTCAACCAGCATATAGACGATGTCCACGATGAACATCGTAACGATCATGATGATCGCGTAGAACGCGGTCATCCCCATGATCATGGTGTAATCGCTGTCCTTGACGGCGTTGACCAGGTACTTGCCCATACCGGGAATGCTGAATATATTTTCCATGATGAAGGAACCGACCAGGGTGGAGGCGATCATGGACCCCGACACCGTCACGATGGGCATGATCG
>CAMJXZ010000070.1 GCA_946409855.1 uncultured Clostridia bacterium
TTTCCTTCCGATAAAAAGAAGTACTACTGCCTGATCGAATTCCCCTATCCCTCCGGGCAGGGCCTGCACGTGGGCCATCCGCGCTCCAACACGGCGCTGGACATCATCGCCCGCAAGCGCAGGATGGAGGGCTACAACGTCCTCTACCCCATCGGGTGGGACGCTTTCGGCCTGCCGACTGAAAACTACGCCATCAAGAACCACATCCATCCCTCCATCGTCACGAAGGAGAATGTGGATCACTTCCGCAGCCAGCTCAAGAAGCTGGGCTTCTCGTTTGACTACACCCGGGAGGTCAACACCACCGACCCGGACTATTACCGCTGGACCCAGTGGATCTTCCTCAAGCTCTACGAAAAGGGACTGGCCTACAAGAGCGAGATGCCCATCAACTGGTGCCCGTCCTGCAAGTGCGGCCTGGCCAACGAGGAAGTGGTGGACGGCAAGTGCGAACGCTGCGGCACCGAGGTCACCCGCCGGGTCAAGAGCCAGTGGATGCTCAAAATCACCGCCTACGCGCAGAAGCTCCTGGACGGCCTGGACCATGTGGACTTTATCGACCGCGTCAAGGTGCAGCAGCGCAACTGGATCGGCCGCAGCGAAGGCGCCGAGGTGCTCTTTGCCCTGACCCTGCCCGGCGAACAGCTCAAGGTCTACACCACCCGCCCGGACACCCTGTTCGGCGCGACCTATATGGTCATTTCTCCGGAGCATCCCCTGATCGAAAAATACAAGGATCAGATCACCAATTACGAAGCCATCGCCGAATACCGGGACGCCGCCGCCAAAAAGAGCGAGTTCGAGCGCACGGAGCTGGCCAAGGAAAAGACCGGCGTGCAGATCGAGGGCTTCCGCGCCATCAACCCGGTCAACGGCCGGGAGATCCCCGTATGGGTATCCGACTACGTGCTGATGACCTACGGCACCGGCGCCATCATGGCCGTGCCCGCCCATGACCAGCGCGACTGGGACTTCGCCAAGAAGTTCGGCCTGCCGATCATCGAGGTGGTGGCCGGCGGCAGGAACGTGCAGGAAGAGTGCTTCCCGGACGTCGCCACCGGCGTGCTGGTCAATTCCGATTTCCTGAACGGCCTGTCCGTGACCGACGCCAAGAAGGCCATCACCGACTGGCTCACCGAAAAGGGCATCGGCGAGCGCAAGGTCAACTTCAAGCTCCGCGACTGGGTCTTCTCCCGCCAGCGCTACTGGGGCGAGCCCATCCCGATCATCCACTGCCCCTGCTGCGGCACCGTGCCCCTGCAGGAAAGCGACCTGCCCCTGCTGCTGCCCGACGTGGAAGCCTACGAGCCCACCGATTCCGGCGACAGCCCGCTGTCCCGCATGACCGACTGGGTCAACGTCAAGTGCCCCCGCTGCGGCAAAGACGCCAGGCGGGAAACCGACACCATGCCCCAGTGGGCCGGCTCCAGCTGGTACTTCATGCGCTACTGCGACCCCCACAACCAAAACGCCCTGGCCTCCAAGGAAGCGCTGGACTACTTTATGCCCGTGGACTGGTACAACGGCGGCATGGAACACACCACGCTGCACCTGCTGTACAGCCGCTTCTGGCACCTGTTCCTGCACGACATCGGCGTGGTTTCCGCGCCTGAACCCTATCAGAAGCGCACCAGCCACGGCATGATCCTGGGCGAGAACGGGGAAAAGATGTCCAAGTCCCGCGGCAACGTCATCAACCCCGACGACACCGTGGCCGAGATCGGGGCCGACGCCTTCCGCATGTACGAGATGTTCATGGGCGCGTTCGACCAGGCCATCCCGTGGTCCACCAGCGGCGCCCGCGGCTGCCGCAAGTTCCTGGACCGCGTCTGGCGCCTGCAGGACATCCTGACCGGCGAGGAAGAAATCAGCAAGAACATGCTGGTGCCCTTCCACCAGACCATCAAGAAGGTCTCCGAGGACTACGAGGCGATGAAGTTCAACACCGCCATCGCCCAGATGATGACCCTGGTCAACCAGATCAACACCAAGGGAGCCGTCACCCGGGGCGAGCTCAGGATGCTGCTGCTCCTTTTGTCCCCCGTCAGCCCCCATATCTGCGAGGAAATGTGGGCGGCCTGCGGCTTTGGCGCGCCGCTGCATCACCAGCCCTGGCCCGCCTGGGACGAGCGCTACCTAACCGAGGACATGACCGAGATCGCCGTGCAGATCAACGGCAAGGTCAAGGCCAGGCTGATGGTGCCCACCGGCATGACCCGCGAAGAGGGCATGGAAACTCTGCCTCACCGGGAGGAAGTCGTCAAACTGGTCAACGGCCGCGAGATCGTCAAGGCCGTCTACGTGCCCGGCAGGCTGTTCAACCTGGTCGTAAAATAATATTCAATATATAGCTCATGGAGCTGCCGCGGAAACCTGCGGCAGTTCTATTTTTCTGTCGACTTTTTTCCGGATGGGATGTATAATGGGGGTATCCCATCCGGAACATGAACGCCCTTGCAAAGGAGTTATCCGATGCCGCCCAAATCATCCGAGCACCCGTACCAGAGCGAAAAAAAGGTGCGGACCAATCTGCGCATCCGCGAGCTGCAGGGGGAAATGCCCCAGGTCGTGTCGGACTTTATCCGTTCCATGATCGGCCATTCCAGCGAGCTGACGCGGCTGGGCTACCTGTACGACATCCGGCTGTTCCTGCGGTTCCTGACCCAGGAAGACGTCCGGTTTTCGGACACGCCCATGCAGCTGATCACCCCGGAGATGCTGGGCAGCCTGGCGCTCCGGGACTTTGAGCGGTACACGGAATTCCTGTCCCAGTACGTCCGGACGGACGAAAACGGCGGCGAGGTCACGGACGCCCACGGGAACCCCGTCTTCGTCACCAACCGGGAAGTCGGGATGTCCCGCAAGCTCAGCGCCGTGCGCACCTTTTACAAATACATGTTCAGCCACGGGCTGATCGAAGCCAACGTCACCGCCAACCTGACCATGCCGAAGATCCACAAAAAGCCGGTCGTTTTCCTCAACAAGGACGAGATTGCCCGGCTCTTTGACGCGGTCAACACCGGGGAAGGGCTGACCGACCGGCAGAAGGCCTATAACGAAAGCTTCCGCACCCGGGACGTGGCGATCGTTTCCCTGCTGCTGGGCACCGGCATCCGCGAAAGCGAGCTGATCGGGCTGGACCTGGGGGACGTCAACCTCAAGGACCGCACCTTCCTGGTGACCCGCAAGGGCGGCAACGAGGCGCTGCTCCATTTCAACGCCCAGGTGAGCGAAGCGCTGGCGGATTATCTCTATCTGCGCAAACAGATCGAGCCCCTGCCCGGGCACGAAAAAGCCTTCTTCCTGTCCTCCCAGCGCAGGCGCCTGTCCGCCCGCGCCCTGCAGGACCTGATCAAAAAGTACGCCCAGGTGGCGGCCCCCCTCAAAAAGCGCCTCTCCCCCCATAAAATGCGCTCCACCTTCGCCACCAACCTGTACAAGAACACCCACGACATTTACCTGGTTTCCGAGGCTCTGGGCCACGCCCAGCTGGAAACCTCCACCCGCTACACCGCCCGGGAGGACCACCTCATCCAGGCGGCGGAAAACGTGGACTGGGTGGAGTAAGGGCCGCCCCCCGTTTCCGGGCGGAGATATATCTGTTCATTTTTTTCCGATCATAAAACAGCGCGCCTTTCGCCGTCCGCCGGGCGGGAAAAGCGCGTTTTTGCGTTGTTTCGGCCGGACAGGATGACTGCCTGAAACCGGCAGGAAACGAAGAAGAAAAAACAGAACGGGCAGCCCAATTTTTCAGCACATGCCAAAAAGCGCTTCGTTCCTCTGCCATCCTCTTTCTCTTCTGCGTATATACAAATGCGGGGGTGATGAAGCCCCCCAAGAAATAAAAGATACGAAACCGGCAGCACCCGGAAAGGAGCATAACACCATGGAAAATAAAGAAACGAATCAGAGCACGGAGCTCAAACCGAACAGCCTGGAAAACATTTCCGGCGGCAAAATCCGCTTCAGGGACATCCGCGACATCCCCATGACCGAGGAAGACAAAAAGCAGCTGGAAGAACTCGAAAGGCGCGTCCAGGAAAGCTGAGCGGGCTTTCCGGAATCCAAACACCCCCTTTTTCCTGAACGATCAGGTGAAAGGGGGTGTTTTACCATCAACGGTTCCGCAGCGCCGGAATCGTTTTTTGAACGCATTTCCCCTCCGGTCCGCGCCGCGGCCGCACGGTCCGGAAAAAAAGCAATCCGGTGAAGTTGATCAGGCGGCGGACGGCCCGTGATCCGGGTCAGGACAGGAACCGCACTACCGGATGTATGTTCCGGTATACCGGAAGGTCCCGTCTTCTGCCGCTTCGCTGGCGGGAAGATAGCCACCGTCCAGGACGCGGAACGCTTCCGGAGCCATGTTGGTGACCAGCTCCAGTTCCTCCCGGCCGTCCCGGTATACCGCCATCACCATCTTTTCCGCCCGGCCGTCCAGGAAGCGGAGCGCATCTTCCGGGCCCATCAGGCACAGGGCGGTGGTCAGCGCGTCCCCCAGGGCGGCGCTGTCCGCCAGCAGGGAAACGGAGGCGGCCCCTTTCTGCGCGCCGCCTTCAGCCGGCGTGTTCAGGGGACAGCCGGTGCGCGGGTCGATGATGTGGCAGTACAAAACCCCGTCCTCCCCCCGGTAGGAATGGCTGATGTCGCTGCTGGTGGACAGGGTGGTATCCTTTGCGGAAAAAGAGGCGTAATCCTGCCCGCCGTCCTGCCCGGGGCGGGGCTTCCCGGCGGTCACGGCGAACGGGGCGCCGTCCGGCCGGGACAAAAACGCCATGGAACTGCCCCCGCAGACAAAATACCCTTCTTCCAATCCCCTGGCCCGGAGCAGGCCGGTCACCCGGTCGCAGGCGTAGCCCTTGGCGATGCCCCCCAGGTCCGCCTGCGCCTGGACCGTGATCCCCCGGACCGTCACGGCGGGCGTCTCCTTCCGGATCATCCACTGCCCGTTTTCCTCAAACAGGCGGAACCCTTTCATGCCCACCAGGGGCAGGAGGGCGGCCACGTCCTTTTCATCCGGGGGGACGGGCTGCCCGTTCACAAGCGGCCGGTCGTAGGGCAAGGAAGGCTGCCAGCCCTTCTGATTGAAACGCGGGGAAAAGCCCCACAGGTCCACCAGCGGGAACACGGTGGGATCGTACAGGCCGTTTGTCAGCTCGTGGGCCGCCAGCGCCTGCCGCCAGATTTCCGCCGTCACGCCGGACACCGGCACCGCGGTCCCGGCGGCGGCTTCGTTCAGCCGGGCGAGATCGGACCCCGGGCGGGAAACGGAAACGGCGCCGTCGATCTCCCGGAGCAGGTCCTTGACCTCCCGCCAGATCTCCTCCGCCCCGTCCTCCGTATACAGACACAGCATGGAGACGGTGCCGAAATATTCCATGGTGGACCGCGTGAACTGCCGCCCGGCAGCGCCCGCCGGACGACCGGCAAGCAATGCGCAGAGCAGCGCGGCGCAAAGCAGCTTTTTCATACATTTCTCCCGTCAGACAGTCTGTTTTCCGTCATTATATATCCGTTTGAAAAAAAAGACAACCGGTTGACATTAAGTACAGATAATAGTACAATATTGGCAGGCAAACGGCCAAATCTTCCATTTTATCAAAAAACGTCCGAAAAAACAACAGAAAGGAAGAAAACAATGAAAAAACTGCTCGCTCTCCTTCTGGCGGCCCTGATGCTCTCCCTGCCCCTGTGCTCCGTCGCGGAAGAATTTGACCCCGCGAAATTCATCGACTGGTTCAATGAAAGCCAGCTGTGGATGACCGTCGCCAACGGCCACTGGTCCACAGACCCCGCCGACCGCATCACCGACGAAGAACTGGAAAAGATTTTCTCCATGACCATCCTGCAGCAGAACGCCGTCCACTGGACCCCCTGGTACTTCGTGGTCATCAAGGACACCGAGGAACAGCAGAAGATCATCGGCGGCTACTGGGACAAGCCCGAGAACTGCGCGACCGACGGCACCGTAACCGTGCTGTGCCTGGCCGACCAGATCCTCACCGAGGAAGACGGCCACGCCACCCCCTATTCCGGCTATTATATGCCCACCAACTTCGCCTACTATGACAGCGGCCTGACCTGCGGCATGCTGGGCGTCGCCGCGGCTGCCCTGGGCTACCAGACCCACTACTTCGGCACCATCACCGGCGAATACGCCCCCACCGACATCGCCGGCAAGTATCAGTCCATGAGCCGCTACATCAGCGAGAACGACATCCGCACCTGGGGCTTCTCCGGCCAGACCTTCCCCGTATCCGGCAACTGCGTCTTTGTGGCCGCCATCGTGATCGGCAAGCCCGCCGCCGATGAAACCATCGAGACCTGGGGCAGCAACCACGTCCGCCCCGGCAACTGGAAGATCTGGGACGGCGTGCCCAACGAAGCCGCCGCGCCTGCTGAAGAAGCTCCTGCTGAAGAAGCGCCCGCCGAGGAAGCGCCCGCTGAAGAAGCTCCTGCCGCCGAAGAGGCCGGCAGCGGCTTCGCCGCCTCCGCGCAGGGCTTTGGGGGCGGCTATGTGACCGTCACCCTGATCCTGGATGACGAAGGCAAGATCGCTTCCCTGAACATCGACGCCTCCTCCCAGACCGACGGCCTGGGCAAGCGCGCCGAAGAGGAAGCCTTCACCGCCCAGTTCATCGGCAAGACCCTGCCCATCGCCGCGGAAGACATCGACGCGATCGCCGGCGCCACCATCACCACCACCGCCGTGCTGGAAGCGATCAATTCCCTGGCCCAGTAAAAACCGATTGATTCCCTTCAGAGGGGGCTGCGGCGCAGCCCCCTCTTTCTTTTTGCATTCAGCCCATCATGTGACAAAATACACCCAAAAAACAATCCGCTCCCTTGACAGGCCGCAGATCGTCAGGTACAATGAGCGCAACTTCACAGCAAACCGTTGATGTGGAAATCAAACCGAGGAGCGCGCTCACAGAGAGCCGGGGGTGCTGGAAACCCGGCAGAAAGCGGCCCGGCAAATGGACCACGAAGGGAAAGGGGAAAGGCGGAACGCCGAGTATCCGGCCCGTATGCCCGCGTTAAGGGCGGGGGATGTGATGGCATCCCCGCTGAGGGGACGGCCCGGTTTTTTTCCGGGCATGTCAGCAAAGGTGGTACCGCAAGGCGATAAAGCCCTGTCCTTTGAAGAGGACGGGGGTTATTTTTTTTGAGAGGAGCGGCGGACATGAAGCATTATGTGCTGATGCGGCTGAAGGAAGGCGTATTCGACGAAGAGGCCCTGCGGGATTACCGGGAAACGTTTGCGCATCTGCGGGCGGTGCTGCCGGAGGAGATCCTCTCCGCGCGGGTCCGTGTGAACACCGTGGACCGGCCGCAGAACATGACCGTGATGATCGAAATGACCCTGAAAGACGCGGATTCGCTGCCCAAGTACCTGAACCATCCCCTGCACAAAGCCATCGGGCAAAGGTACAACCCTTTCGTGGAAGCCATCGCCTCGTTTGACTGCGAGGAATAACACCCGGTTTCTCCCCGCTCCCCCGGGGGCGGGATGAACAATCATAATAATAAAAACAAACAGGAGGTCCCGACCATGAAAAAGCTGCTTGCCATGCTGCTGATCCTGACCATGTCCCTTTCCTGCCTGAGCGCCCTCGCGGAAAGCGGGAAAACGTACAAAATCGGCATCGTGCTGATGATCGAAAACGGCGCCTTCATGGACATGAAGGCCGGCTTCATCGAAGGGCTCGCGGAGCTGGGGTACCGGGAGGGCGAAAACCTGGTGATCGACTATCAGAACGCCCAGGGAGACGCCACCAACCTGGCCACCATCTGCCAGGGGATGGACGACGGCACCCATGACCTGGTGATGACCGTCGCGACCCCCGCCACCCAGGCCTTCGTGGCGCTGGAATCCGAAACCCCCAACGTGTTCTGCTCCGTGGCCGCGCCGGTCGCCGCCGGCGTCATGAGCGCCCTGGACACCCCCGACATGAACGCCACCGGCACCTCCAACGCCGTGCCCGCCGGCGACATCCTGGCCATGGGCCTTTCCATCACGCCCGGCGTCAGCAAGGTCGGCCTGCTGTACTGCACCAGCGAGCTGAACGCCGTCAACGCCATGAACAACGCCAAGGCCTTCCTGAACGAAAAGGGCATCCCTTATGAGGAGGCCGCCGTGACCAATTCCGGCGAGGTACAGACCGCCGCGCAGGTGCTGATCGACAAAGGCGTGAACTGCGTGTTCGTCGCCAACGACTCCGTGGTGCAGGCCGCCGTGGACATCCTGGCCGAGCTGTGCACCGAAGCGGGCATCCCCACCTACTGCTGCTCCGCCACCACCGTAAAGTCCGGCTGCCTGGCCACGCTGGCGATGAGCGACAAGGCCATCGGCCTGCAGACCGCCGCCATCGCCGCCAAAGTACTGGCCGGCGCGAACGTGGCCGACATTCCCTGTGAGATTGTCCCCGCGGACATCGTCTCCGTCAACCGGACGACCCTGGAGGCCCTGGGGCTCACCCTGCCGGAGGAAGTGCTGGCCATCGGCGAGGTGCAGTATCTGGAATGATCCGGTGACTCGACCGGTCAACGGGCCAAAAGACCCTGAGACTACAGCCTCATCCAGTCCGCTGCGCGATCCGCCACCGGGGCTTCCCCGCCCAAAAGCCTTCCCCCATGGGGAAGGTGGACTGCGAAGCAGGCCGGATGAGGTTTTCCCCCTGTATGAAGGGGCTGCTTCAGTAAATTTCTGCAGCAGCCCCATTCCCATGATCCCGGGAGTGTTTTCATATGAAACTGCTGATCGATTCTATCCAGCTGGGGCTGCTCTACGGCGTGATGGCCCTGGGCATCTATATCAGTTTCCGCATCCTGGCCGTGCCGGACCTGACGACCGAGGGCAGCTTTGCCTTCGGCCTGTCGGTGTCGGCGGCGGTAACCTCCCTGGGCCACCCGGTGCTGGCGCTTCCGGCCGCCGTGCTGGCCGGGGCGGCGGCCGGCGCCGTGACCGGACTGCTGCAGACCCGGTGGAAGATCCACCCGATCCTCTCCGGCATCATCACCATGAGCGGGCTTTATTCCGTCAACCTGTCGGTGCTGGGCGGCGCCCCCAACCTGACGCTGGTGCGGGCCGTCACGATCTTCAAGCTCCTGCCCTTCCTCTCCAAAAACGACGCGAAGACGGTGCTGCCCGTCTTCTTTGCCTGTCTGTGCCTGGCGGTTTCGATCCTCTTTTTCAAAACGCACCTGGGCATGTGCATCCGGGCCGTGGGCGACAATGAGGACATGGTCCGCGCTTCCTCCATCCATACCGGGCGGTGCAAGATCATCGCCTTCTGCGTGTCCAACGGGCTGATCGCCCTGTCCGGCGCGCTGATCGCCCAGTATCAGGGGTACGCCGATATCTCCTCTTCCACCGGCATCCTGGTGGTGGGGCTCGCCTCGGTGATCATCGGCGAGGCGGTGTTCGGCCGGCGCGGCGTAACGGTCGGCTTCCTTTCCTCCGTCGTCGGCTCCCTGCTGTACCGGTACATCATCGCCCTGGCCACCCGGTACAGCCCCCTGCCCGCCCACATGCTGCGGATCGTTTCCGCCCTGATCGTGGCGCTGGCCCTGGCCCTGCCCGCTTTCCGGGAGCGGATCGGCCTGGCCCGGCTCCGGAAGGGGGATGAACGCAATGCTTGAGATCACGAACGCGGTCAAGGTGTTCGCGAAAGGGACCCCCATTGAGCACACCGCCCTGAACCACCTGAACCTTACGCTTACGGACGGGGAGTTTGTCACCGTCATCGGTTCCAACGGCGCCGGCAAGTCCACCCTGTTCAACGCGATCTGCGGCACCTTCCTGCTGGACAAAGGGAGGATCCTGCTGGACGGCACGGACCTGACCCACATGCCCGAGCACAAGCGGGCCCTGATGATCGGCCGCGTTTTTCAGGACCCGATGAAGGGCACCGCCCCCCACATGACCATCGAGGAAAACCTGTCCCTGGCCCATTCCCGAAGCACGGCCCGTCCGCTGTCCTTCGCCCCGTCCAAAAAGCAGACGGCCCTGTTCCGCGACCGGCTGGCGGCCTTCCACATGGGGCTGGAAGACCGGATGAAGACGCAGGTGGGCCTGCTGTCCGGCGGGGAAAGACAGGCGGTCACGCTGCTGATGTGCACCATCGTGACGCCGAAACTCCTGCTGCTGGACGAGCACACCGCCGCGCTGGACCCCGCCACCGCCGAACAGGTGATGGAGATCACCCGGAAGACGGTGGAAACCTACCGCCTGACCACCATGATGATCACCCACAACATTTCCCAGGCGCTGACCACCGGCACCCGCACCCTGATGATGGACGAGGGCGAGGTGCTGTTTGACATGGACGGCGCCGGGCGCGCCCGGATGACGGTGGACGACCTGATGCGGATGTATTCCGGCACCCGGCACAAGGCGCTGGACAGCGACCGGATGCTGCTCAAAAAATAACGGGACCGCCCGGGCCGTTCCGCAAGACGAATAAAATTTTTCCATCCGGGAACAAACGCCCCTCCTGCTTCGTATATAAAGGTGAGTACCGGAAAAGCGGTATTCACTTCATACACAATCAAAGAAAGAAGGTTTTGTCTTATGATGAAAAAGATGATTGCTCTGCTGCTGGTCCTGCTGGTGATCCCGGTCTGCGCCTTTGCCGAAGGTTCGCTGCTGGGCGGCTGGAAGATCGCCGAATCCCAGGAAATCACGGAAGAACAGCAGGCGCTGTTTGACCGCGCCATGGAAGGCCTGCTGGGGGTGAACTACGTGCCCGTCGTGTATCTGGGCAGCCAGCTGGTATCCGGCACCAACCACTGCTTCCTGTGCCGCGCAGCCGTTGTACGTCCCGACGCCCAGCCCACGCTGGCGCTGGTGTACATCTACGAGGCGCTGGACGGCCACACCGAGATCCTGAACATCGCCCCGCTGGACATCGCCGCCCTGTCCGTCAAAGCAGAATAAAGCAAACCGGAAACAGGCAGGGAGCGCCGCGTTCTGCGGCGCTCCTTGCCGTTTGTATAAAGCCGGGCCGCCGCAGAGAGAATCGCGGCGGTCCGGTTTTTTTGATGATCAGAAAACAGAAAAGCGGCCGGGAAGAACGGAACGGTACACTCAGGAGGAAAGCCTCATCCGGCTCGCTGCCCGGTAAGAATGATCCACCGGATCATTTTCCAAGCCTTCACTGCCCTCAGACGGGAAGGCGAACTGCTGGCCGTCAGGCTCCAAAAGCCTTCCCCCATGGGGAAAGCGGACCGCACAGCGGGCCGGATGAGGTTTCACCCCGGGGCCTGCCGGCCCGTCCTCGCTGAAAACAGCACACCGTGCTGTTTTCCGGGCGCTGCGGACCCCCCTTATTTCCTTCCCCGGTGCAGGCGGAAGGTCACCGAGCGCTTCAGGTATTCCAGGTATTCCTCGTCCCGGCACATGGCTTTGCCCGGGGTGTCGGACAGCTTGGCGACGGCGCGGCCGTTGACGGTCTGCAGCTTGATGACGATGTTCAGCGGCTCGGCGCAGGTATCGTTGGAGCAGAAGGTGCCGATGCCGAAGGACACCTTCACCCGGCCGTTAAAGTGATCGTACAGCGCCTGGGCCTTGTCAAAGTTCAGGCTGTCGCTGAACAGCAGGAGCTTCGATTTGGGGTCCGCGCCCTTTTTCCGGTAATGGGCGATCATCTTTTCGCCCCACTCGTACGGGTCGCCGCTGTCGTGGCGCACGCCGGTGAAGTTGTTGACCATGGCCCGGTTGAAGTCCAGCAGGAA
>CAMJXZ010000071.1 GCA_946409855.1 uncultured Clostridia bacterium
CGGTGATTTCTTGTCTCCTCAAAGTAGACAGGCGCGGAAAAATCGATGCTATCCTTGCCTCAGCAGACAGGGAAGGAACGGAACGGCGAAAGCCATCTCCCCCTCTGCCGGGCAAAGGAAGGGCGGCCGCCCTCCGCCCCCTTCAGGCCAGGCGATACACCCCATCCCGGATCAACCAGAGCGCCCCCTGGGCGCGGAAAGCGGTGCAAGATGTCGAATGTGGATATGAATTACCGGCTGTTCGGGCTGCTGACCAGGATCAGGCAGCTGATGGCGCCGTTCCAGGGCTGCGGGCAGGTCAACGCCTGGCTGGAAGAGCTGGACCGGCAGATGGAGCGGATCGGCTCCCGGCGGTTCCGCGTCGCGGTGGTCGGGGAGTTCAAGCGGGGCAAAAGCAGCCTGATCAACACCCTCCTGCAGCGGGAGATCCTGCCCGCGGACGTGCTGCCCACCACCGCCACCTTCAACCGGGTGGTATTCGGGAACAAGCCCCGGGCCTGGCTGCGCATGAAGGACGGGACGGAGGAGGAAGCGCCCATCGACGAACTGGCCAGGCACATCACCAAGCTCAGCGGCGAATCCCTGGCAAAAGCCCGGCTGATCGACGAGGCGGTGGTGGAATTCCCCTCCATGTTCTGCTACGACGGCCGGGAGCTGATCGACACCCCGGGCCTGAACGACAACGAGGAAATGACCGCCGTCACGGTGAGCCGCCTCAGGGAAATCGACCTTGCCATCGTCACGGTGGCCGCCCCCTATCCCTTCAGCGAAACCGAGGCGGAGCTGATCGCCCGGCTGCTGGAAACCGCTTCCATCTGCCAGGTGCTGTTCGCCGTCACCATGATCGACCGGGTAGAGGAGGAAGACCGGGAAAAGCTGCTGAACGCAGTGTCGGAGCGCATCCGCAAAGGCGTTTACGCCCGGCTGAGCGCCCGCCACGCGGAAGACGAACCGGTGTTTGACAAGTACCGGGCGCTGCTTAATCGGCCCCTCATTTACCCCCTTTCCTCCTCCCTGGCCCAAAAGGCGCTGCGCCTGCAGGACGTGGAGATGTACAGGCAGAGCGGCTACACCCGCTTTACCGACGAACTGCCCGCCATCCTGCTGAAAAGCCAGATGGAGTCCCTGCGGGAGAGCGTGCTCCTGGCGGCGGAACAGATGCTGAACAGCTTCATGAACTGGCTTTCGTCCTGCCCTGATGAGATCCGGCAGAAAACCGAAAGCATCCGGGCCCTCAAGCGTTCCTTCGGGGCCGGCATGTACGCCCTGCTGGGCCGGGAAATGACCCTGTGGAAAGCCGTCTCCTACCCGGACCTCGTCCAAAGGGAAACGGAACAGACGGAAGCCTGGCTCCTGGAAGCCCGGAAGGAAGCACCCGAAGGCGAACGGGAAAGAATGGCCTGGCTCCTGGAATTCCTGCCGGCCCTGTACCGCCGGCTCAGCGCCGACATGGAACGGGCCCGGGACAGCCTGGTCCCCCGCCTGATCGGGATCTGCAGGGACCTGTGGGACAAGCCCTTTTACCCGGAAGGGACCGGCGATACCGCCACAGACGGGCCGGCCGCCGCCCTCGCCGATACCATCCGGGCGGCCAGCCCGGAAGCGCTGATCCAGAGCGCTTTTGAAACCCGGGAGGACGGCTCCGGGGACCGGGTGCTTTTCTGGTGGCACCAGCCGCCCTTTCCCGCCCGGGCGGACAGCGAGGCGTTTTTTGAAAGCCTCGTCCGGGCCGCCCTCCGCTCCGCGGAAATCAGCGCCGAAAAGGAAGAAGAAGCGATCCGGGCGGCGCTTGAGGAAATCCACGCCCGGCACAGGGAAATCGTCCAGCGGGCCGTGATGGATTGCTTCAGGCAGCTCAACGAAGCGGAACAGAACCTGAACGGTCTGCTCAAAAAGGCGGCGGACAAAGGCGCCGCAGCCCCGCTTCAAAAACTCATCCTGGAATGCAGAGAACTGCGCGGAACCATCGGGGAGGAATGAATCATGGCATACCTGAAAAAATCTTACCTGGTTTCCTACTACATCGGAAAGCCCGCCATCGCCGTGGCCAAAGCCACGGGCGATCTGACGCTCTGGGAGGATAAGCTGGTCTTTGAAAAGCAGCTGGGCAGCTCCCTGGGCGGCGTGTTCGGCATCGGCGGCATGCTGGCCGCCCGGAACAAAGCCCTCAAAGAGGGCCGTACGAACACCTACCTGCTCAAAGACGTCGATATGGCGCAGGCCGGGAAGTACGCGGGGCTCCAGCCCATGCTGACCCTGACGATGAAGGACCAGAGCCAGCACAGCTTCGTGGGCTTCTTCGACGCGGAATTCTGGGCCGGCAAGATCAACGCCCGCCGGGCGGACAAAGCGCCCCGCGCCCGCGCCGCGGAACCAAAGGCTCCGCCCGCCCGGGAACGCCCCGCGGCCGCCCCGAAGCAGGCCCCGCCCCCGGCCGCGAAAAGCGCGGACAAAAACGCGCATGAAAACGTCTTCTTCTTTGAAGGCGCGGCGCATTCGGGCACCAAGCCCCTGGGCACACTGACCTGCGCGGACACGGGCCTTTCCTTCGAAGGCAAGGCGGTCACGGACCCGGAGCCCGTCCGGGTGTCCGTCCCGTACAGCCGGATCCGCTCCGTCCGGCAGGATACCTACATGAAGCTCTGGCCCCTGCTGGCCGTGGAAACCGGGGACGGGAAAACGTACTCTTTCTTCGCCGCCGACCTGCCCGCCGGAACCCTGGAAGCGGCCGTCCGCGCCCGCCTGGGCGCCGGGCCCGCCGCGCGCTGCAAGTACTGCGGCCACGAATATGAACCGGGCGATACCTTCTGCACTGTCTGCGGCGCCATCGAAACCACAACCTGAAGAAAGGCGGCGGTATCATGAAACTGTTATTCGGCATCTTCCTGCTCTTCATCACACCGGCGCTCATGAAAGGCGGCGGCGCGCATCCGGAGAATGTTCCGTGCGGGATTATCGTCGGGCTCATCGGCCTTTATCTGTGCTGGCGCTGGTGGACAGACCGGGGCGCGGCCCCGGCGCAGGCCGTCAACCCCGCGCGGCCGGATCCGGCGTCTCCCGCGCGGCCGGAGGAGCTGGACGCCCCGGCGCCTGAGGCCCCGGCCGTCCCGGAGACCCCCGCGGCCGCGGCGGAAGCGCTTCCGGCCGGACACGTCACCTGCCGGTACTGCGGCCATGTGTACGCCCCCGGCGAAACCTTCTGCGTCCAATGCGGCGCCGTCGAGGAATGACGCCCGGACCCCCATCAGGATACGATTCAACCCCGCTCCGGCGGCAAAAGGAGGAAAAAACAATGAGTCTTACCGACAGCTACATTTCCTATCAGAACATGGTGAACAGCGTGTCCGCGGGCATCGGCGGCGTGGGCGAGGTGTGCGAGACCCTCCCCCTGGCCGATCACGCCAAAGCCCTCCGGGAAACCGGCGAAAAGATGAAGAACCACGTCTTCTCCGTGGGCTTCATGGGCGAGTTCAAGCGGGGCAAAAGCACGGTCATCAACGCCCTGCTGGGCCGCAAAATCGTGCCGGCGGACGTGCTCCCCTGCACCGCCACACTGAATTATGTCCGCTGGGACGCGGCGCCCCACGCGCAGATCTGCTTCAAGGACGGCGCCGTCAAGGACGTCCCCGTGGAGGAGCTGACCCAGTACATCACCAAAATCACCACCGAGTCCGAGGAAACGGCCGCCACGGTGGACAGCTCCAGGATCTACTACCCCTGCGGCTACTGCCAGAACGGCGTTGAGATCGTGGACACCCCCGGCCTCAACGACGACGAGCGCATGACCGACATCTCCGAGCAGGTCATCCCCAGCCTGGACGCCATCGTCATGGTGATCGTCCCCGGCGCGCCCTTCAGCCAGAGCGAGGCGGACTTTGTCCGCAGCAAGGTGATGACCAGCGACCTGGGCCGCATCATCTTCCTGGTGAACAAGATCGACGAGGTGGAAGAGGAAGACCGCGAGCGGGTGCTGGACAGCATCCGGGCCAAGATCGAGGCCAGCGTCATCAGCAAGATCGAATCCATGTACGGCAGGGATTCCCGGGAATACACCGACGCCAGGAACAAGATCGGCGACATCCGCCTGTACGGCGTCTCCGCCCGCCAGGCCCTCAAGGCCAAGATGAAGAACGACGAGGCGCTGCTCCGCGAAAGCGGCTTCCTCCGCTTCGAGGAAGCGCTCGCGCATCTGCTGACCGAGGAGCGCGGCCTGCTGGAGCTGATCAACCCCGTCAACTCCGTCTGCTCCATCGCCATGGAGGCGAAAAAGGCTATCAGCATGCGCCGGGAGGCGGCCTGCATGGATCAGGACGAGTTCGAGCGGGTGCAGACCCAGGCCCTTACCAGGATCGGCGAGAGCCGCGAGGCGGAACGCAGAAAGGTCGAGGAGATCAAGGACCACGCTTCCGCCCTGTACGCCGAGCTCCTGCCCGACATCACCGGGTACTACGACGCCATCGAGGAGGAGATGGTATCCGAAGCCGCCGCCATCGACATGCAGTCCCTGATCCGCCACGCCGGCGCCCAGGACGCCGACGGCGACCCGGAGACCTGGGAAGGCGCGGTCAGGGCCCTGGACCGCAGCATGCAGACCAAACTCAGCGAGGCCGCGGAAAAGATGACCGTGGCGATCCGGAACCGGATCGGCGAGGAAATCGTGGACCTGCAGGACTTCGCCGCGTCCTTCGGCCAGGACCTGGAGGAGATCAGCAGCCTGACCGGCGCCCCCGCCGGCAAAGACAAGGCGGACATGATCGGCGTCGCGCTGGAGATCGGCACCAACATGATCTTCGCCGACTGGATCTTCGGCCTGGGCGGCGCGGTCGCCGGCTGGAAGGCAAACGGCCTGCCCGGCGCCCTGGTGGGCGGCGGCGCCGGCGCCCTGGCCAGCTTCGGCACGGCCGTCCTGCTGGCCGCCGGCCTGGGCCTGGGGGGCCTGCCCCTGATCGTCGCGGCCGGCCTGTCCGGCACCTACGGCGGCAAGCTGGCGGTGAACCTGGCCTTCAAGCGCAGGATCCGGGAACGGCAGGCCAAAGAAGCGCAGGAAACGCTGATCAGCAACATCCATGCCTCCGTCGCGGCCATGCGCAAAAACCAGATCCTTGAAAAATGGTTCAAGGACGCCGCCAACGACGCCTACGGCAAGCTCTGCGGCATGCTGCAGAAAAAGCTGGAAGCGTCCCTGAGCGGCATGGAAGAGACCCTGACGCGGATCCGGGTGGAAATGGCCAAGACCGCCGCCGAAAAGGAAAACTACCTCAAAGAGATGGAAAACCTGGACGAGAAACTGGACCAGGTGCTGGCCGGCATCCTGCCCGTGAAGCAGCGCCTGAACGACACACTGAACAGGAGGGCGGAACATGATGCCTGAAAACAGCAGATCACCCCTGGACGGGATCAACACCAGCTTCAGCTTCTATGTGGAGCAGCGCAAGGCCGGCGAAAGCGCGCACATGGTCCGGGGCGTCCCGGATTACGCCTTCCCCCTGGATTACGAGCTGCGCCGGCGCATGAAGGCCATCCCCGGTTTCGAGCGGCTGTGCCGGAACGTGCTGGAAATGGAAGAAACCCGCATGACCCAGCTGATGAACTACAACGCCCTGGCCGTCGGCCCCAGCCAGTTCCCGGAGATCTACGAAATGGGCCGGGACTGCGCCCGCCGCCTGGGCATCGGCATCCCGAACATCTACATCGTCAACGACGAGGTCTTTAACGCCAAGACCGTGGCGCTGGACGACGTGAGCCCCCTGATCATCCTCTACCGCCCCATGGTGGAGCGTCTGACGCCCGGCGAGCTCAAATGCATCATCGGCCACGAATGCGGCCATGTGCACAACCGGCATTCCCTCTTCGTCTCCCTGATCGACGCCGTGAACCCCCTGAACAGCAGTCCGAAGAACATCCCCGCCCTGCTGCTGAGCGAGGCCAACCGGATGCTCATGAACACCTGGAGCCGCGCCATGGAAGTGACGGCCGACCGGGCCGGGATGATCTGCGCGGACAGCGTCGAGGACGCGATCAGCTGCAACCGGAAGCTGGTCTACAATTCCCTGACCGACCGGGACCGTACGCTGGACCTTGAGGCCCTCCGGGACCAGGTGGAGGAATCCATGAGCAACCCGGCCAAGATGCTCCTGTACGCCCAGACCCATCCAGCCTCCGCGCGCAGGATCTTCATGGACATCGAATTTTCCGAATGCGAACTGTTTTACCGCTGGCGGCCCGAGCTGAGGAAGCCGGAAACCGCCGTGCGCACCCTGGAAGAAACCAACGAGCGGTGCAAAAAGCTCGTCGGCCTGACCGAAACGTCGCTGGCGCAAGGGAGGTAAACACAATGGAATGGAATGACCGCATCGTATATTCCCAGGACCAGATGCTCCTTTCCCTGGAAGCCGGGCTGGACCGGCTGAACCGCGTCAAGTACGACGGCCGGTATTCGGCCGCCCTGGGCGAGTCCTTCATGGCGGACCTGACGAAATGGGAAGCGGACATCCGCCGCCGGAAGGAAGACCCCTTCACCCTGGTGGTGATCGGCAATTTCAAGCGCGGCAAGTCCACCCTGATCAACGCCCTGCTGGGGGAAGACGCGGCGGCCACCGACGTGACCACCGAAACCGTCACCCTGAATCGCCTCCGCTACGGCCCCCATCAGAACCGCGCCGTGCTGAGCGGCAGCAGGCAGCTCACCCTGGAGGACCGGGAGCTGAAGCGCGCCGCCCTGCAGGAAGTGCTGGCCAGGGCCGGCGAGCCCGTTACCAGGCTGGAAATCTCCCGCCCCAACGAGTTCCTTAAAAAGGTGACCATCATCGACACCCCCGGCACGGAGGACGCGCAGTACGACTTTTCTTCCCTGGTCGCTGAAAGCCTGTACCAGGCGGACGCAGTGATCTGCGTGTACAACGTGCTCTACCCCCTGTCCCACGCCGAGCAGCTGTTCCTCCGCTCCTCCGTGCTGTCCCGGCCCTTCACCCGCCTGTTCCTGGTGGGCAACTTTGCCGACAGCCTGGAGAACGCCGACAATTATGACCGCGTCCGTCAGATGCTGACCGAACGCACCGGGGATCTCCTCCCGCAGGCGGAAGTGATCATGGTCAGCGCCCTCAACGAGCGCTGCCGGCAGCTGGGGAAGGACCGTCCCTGCCCCGCGCTGGCTCCCCTGCTGGACCGGGAATTCGACGCCCTGCGGGACACCCTGAACCACCTGGTCTCCGAAAAGGCGGACACCGTGATGGTGGACCGGATGCAGCGCCTGACCGCCGCCATGGCGGACAGCCTGGAGGAAACCCTTTCCGCCCAGGAACGGGGCCTTTCCATGAGCCTGGACGAGGCCGCCAAAGAACGGGCCGCCGCCCGGGAGGAAAAGGAACAGCGCGCGCAAGCCCAGCAGAAGCTGCTGGAAACGGTGGACGAAAAAACCGCCGTCATGAAGCGGGAAGCCCAGCGCTGGATGCTGGACTTCACCGCCCGGATCGCCCGGGAGGCCGAGACTCTGAACACCCAGGACATCAACGACCTGACCAAGTACTACGAGTGCTACTGCCTGGACCTGCTCACCCGGGCGCTGGACACCTGCCTGGACGTGCACCGGGAAGCCCTCTGCGACGAACTGGACGGCCTCATGCGGGGCCTGGGCAGCGGCTTCATGGCGCGGACCGCCCCGGAGCGGAACTACTCCTTCCGCATCCGCGTCACCAACCGGATCTGGACCAAAGCCGACAGCGCCGGCCTGGTGGTATCCCAGGCGGCCCAGCTCGTCCCGCTGATGGGCAATCTGGCCCTGAACGGCATCATGGGCTCCGCCCGCGCCGCCATGAAAAAGAACAAGACCGCCGACGTGGCGGGCCAGATCGCCGCCCAGATGACGGCCCTGACCGCCTCCGTCAGCCAGACCGTGATCCGCGTCTACGACGCCCTGGCGGAGCAGGCCAAACAGCTGGCCATGGAAGAATACCGGGCGAAAACGGAAGAGGAGGACAGCCTCCTCCAGCAGACCTGGGCCGCCGCCGCCCGGGAAGAGGAAGAAAAAGAAGCCTGCCGCCAGACCATCGCCGAAGTGCGCGCCCTGCTCCGGGACCTGCGGGAAACCTGCGTGTGACAGCCGGAACCCGACACCCCTGCCCCGGAGGAGGCGGGGCTTATCAATCAAAAAACAGCCCAACTGGGCTGTTTTTTGATTGATGGAAAAAAGGGGTTTTGCACAGTCGTCCGTTTTTTTAATCAAAAATACAGGAATTCCAACAATGGCCAACAGATTACTTACTACGCGGATTTTTCCAATAATATGACATTGTATTATAAAATAATCCTGTTGGTATTTCAGCGCTAATTAAACTGATGATAATAGGGCTTAGCAATCACTTCAAAAGAGCCGATATTATCCATTGTCAGATAAGGCGGTCCAAAGATTTCTTTCAGTTCTAGACCAACTTTCGCCCCTGCATATAAGCCTGACACATTCGTACCAGAGATCCATATCACTTTTCCGTCGTTATCTCTGAACAAATAGTTGATATAACTTGACTGGACATCTTCTTCTCCATTATTTCTGATTCTCCCGATGATCATCGGACAATCCGTACTGAAGTATTTATATGTTGTCAATTCAAGATCCATCAGTTCAAAGGGCTCGACTGTTTCACGAGCAGCAGACAGAGAAAATTGTGCTGTCATATTGCAGCCGTTTGATAGATCAGTTTCTGCATTAAAACCGCCACCGTTCACACTGGAAACATAAAAATACCCGATTTCACCGGGATCTATCACGTCAGGACACGATGATACTCTGTTTCTGCTTTCCAGAAGATTTCCCTGCTTATCTTCGAAATCCATAGTGCAGTTCCCCAGATAGATGGCTTTTTTGTCGGTATTCTTGACCGCAACGAAAGCAAAACATTCGACAGACCCGTTTGCTTTCGTCCAGTAATACAGGCCTGTTTCAACTACTTCATACGATAGTTTTTTTGTAGAAGACCCAACGCCGACAGCAGTCACTATACAGTCTGCTTCCGGATCTTCTTTTATCTCTGTTTCTCGTGTAGCTTTACGGGTTTTCAATTCCCTCGTGATTTCCTCCACCGCAGCAGTCAGTTCATCGTCTGAAGCGGTTTGCCAACCGTCCGTCAATACGTCTGCATAACCGGAAGCAGGCAGCAGCAACAAGAGAATCAGAAACAGAGACAACAGCTTTTTCATATGCCATTCCTCCTAATTCTTTGGTAAATATATTATAAATCTGATGCTCGAAATTTTCAACTACAAAGTAAACATCCTCCGACATTACTGGTGTTTTCATATCGTCAAAAAAGGACGCTGGATCACGCACCCGCTCCGGCGTCCTCCCTCATTCACTATTCACTATTTGCTAATCACTAATCACTATTCACTAATCCCTATTTCCTAATCCTCATCCCTTCACCGGCAGCCACACCCGCATCTCCCCTTTTCCCCGGTTGTTCCAGGCGAAATAGGGGATCAGGGTGAGGACGGTTTCCGTCAGGCGCTCGGGGCCGGCGGGGCGGTACAGCGCGTCCCCCTCCGGCAGTTCCGCCCGATAAGCCGGGACCCGCAGGGCGGGCAGTTCGCTGCCGGCCACCGCCGCCCGGAACGTTTCCGCCGTCTCCGCGGCGTTCAGCGGCACCCGCAGAAGGAACAGGCGGGGGCCGTTGTCCTTTTCCTCCGCGCAGTAGACGAAGGGGCCTTTGGCAAAGCAAACCTGATGCGTCATCTCCCGGACCATCGGGTGGGCGGCCAGCAGCCGCGCCGGCATCGGGAAATCGAACGTCACCCGGTCCCCCGCCTGCCAGCGCCGGGTCAGCCGCAGGTACCCGTCCGGGGAAGCGGGCAGGGTCAGCCCCTCGTCCCAGGAAGCGGAGGCGGTATACTTTCCGCCGCTCCAGCCGGGCACGCGGAAGGCCAGGGTGCCCTCCGCCTCCCCTTTGGTCACCGTCAGCGCCGCCCGGCCGTCTTTGGTCAGGTCCGCGTCCAGCCGCAGGGAAAGGGGCCGGCCGTTCAGGCGCGCCTCCGTCTCGTTGGCGATGTACAGGTGCAGGTACAGCGTGTCCTCCGTCCCCGTCCAGATGTACTGGCCCAGGGAGGATAAGAGCCTGGCGATGTTGGGCGGGCAGCAGGCGCAGGGAAACCACTTCTGCCGCACGGCCTTGACGTGGGCAAGCCGCTCGTCCTTTTCGCAGTACGCCGGGTCCGCCGCCAGGGGATTGACGTAGAAGAAGCTCTTGCCGTCCATCGCCATGCCGGCGGGCACGGTGTTGTACAGCGCCTGCTCCATCACGTCCGCGTATTCGGCAAGGGGCGAAAGCTCCAGCATCCGCCGGGCGAAAAAGCACAGGCCGACGGCGGCGCAGGTCTCCGAATAGGCGGTGTCCGCCGGCAGGTCGTAGGGCAGGGAAAAGGCCTCCCCCACGTGGGTGCCGCCCACGCCGCCGGTGACGTACAGCTTTTCCCGCGTCACGGACCGCCACAGCCGTTCGCAGGCGGCCAGCATCTCCCCGTCCCCGGTAAGGCGGGCGGCGTCGGCCATGCCGGCGGCCAGGTACATCTGGCGGACGGCGTGGCCCCGGGCCTCCGTGGTTTCCCGGACAGGCACGTCCGCCTGGTGGTAGGCGTAGCGGGCGGCCGTCACCGGCAGCTCCGGCAGCCCCTGGCGGACGCGGCGGCGGTTCTCCTCCAGCGCGAAGGTGCTGGGCTCCGTGCCCCGCACGTCCAGGAAGAACAGCGCCAGGTCCCGGTACCGGACGTCCCCCGTTTCCTCGTACAGGCGGAACAGGGCCATTTCGGCGATCTCGTGCCCGGGGCAGCCCCGTTCCCTGCCGGGGCCGAAGCGCCGCATGATGCACCCGGCGAAACGGCAGGCGGCGTCCAGCAGGTCGGTCTGCCCGGTGGCCTGCTTCCAGGCGACGGCGGCCTCCGTCAGGTGGCCGAAGCAGTACAGCTCATGGTTGTCCCTGAGGTTGGTAAAGGCGTTTTCGACGCCCGTCAGGGTGTAGAAGGTGTCCAGGTAGCCATCCTCCTCCTGGGCTTCGCGGATAGCGTCCACCGCTTCCTGCGCCGCCCTTCTGAGGGCCGGGTCGTCCTGCAGGATCAGCTGGTAGGAGACCGCCTCGATCCACTTGTATCCGTCCGAATCCTGGAAGACAAAGCCGTAAAAATAATCCGGGTCCGGCGCGGCGCCTTCCGGCGGGAAGGAGGTGATCCCGGTGACCCCTTGGGTCAGCGGGAAATACTGCCCGGCCTTCCTGGCCCGAACGGCGCGGGCGGCGGCGCGCATGTTGTGCATGAAGTAGCTGGGCGCCGCGCCGGGCACCCGGTCGTTCAGCGCCTCCCACTGATAGGGGATGACCTCCCGGCGGACCAGCGAAACCTCCTGCCGCCAGAAGGGATCGGTCACGTTCACCTGTCGGAGCGGCAGCGGACGGGATATGGACATCGGTCAGGACTCCTTTCATACCGGCGGTTGCGTTAATGGGTGGTACCTGTTCAGTCAAAGACTGAACAGGTAGCGCATGGGGGTCTTGCGACCCCCCTACGGAACCCCCCGAACGGATTTGCCTGTCG
>CAMJXZ010000072.1 GCA_946409855.1 uncultured Clostridia bacterium
AAGCTGTACATCCTGAATTCCAGCAATTCCGCGATCAATCTGTCCGACCTGCAGATCGGCAGCCAGCTGGCGAACGACTGCACGCAGGTTTTTCACAACTGGGTCGTTCACCAGAAGGTAAAGGACCAGATCGGTCTTTCCTACACGCTCAGGCAGATGGAAAACATGATCCGGGTCAGCATTCTGTCCGGCACGCGTCTGCTTGAAATCACCGTCACGTCGCCGGACCGGGATGAAGCCAAACTGATGGCGGATACCTATGCGCAGATCGGCCGGGAGTTCATCGCGGAAACGATGAAAACGGAAATGCCGACCATTTTCCAGCCGGCCCGTACCGGTGTACAGAGTTCTCCCAACAGGACGAGGAACCTGATCGTCGGGTTCCTGGTGGGCGCTCTGCTGGCCAGCGCGGTGATCGTCATTGATTTTATCCGGGACGATAAGGTGCGCACTTCGGACGACGTGACGAAGCTGCTGGGCCTGCCCACGCTGGGCGTGGTGACGATGCAGAGCGGCATGTCTTCTGACCCCGGCAGGAATTATAAAGGAGCGAGAAAATGAAGCAGGTCCTGATCCGTCAAAAGGACGCGCTGGATTATTCAGGGAAGGAAGCGCTGAACAGCATCGCGACCAACCTGACCTTTGTCGGCCGTCATATGAACAAGTTCCTGCTTTCCAGCTGCGCCGCCAGCGAGGGCAAATCCTCCCTGGCCATGGAGCTGATGCTGAACCTTGCCGGGCGCGGAAACAGCGTGGTGCTGGTGGACGCCGACCTGCGCGCTTCCTTTACGATGTCCAAACTCAAGTTTGACACGGACGGCGCGGTCAACGGCCTGGTGCATTACCTGGCGGGCTACTGCGAACTGGAAGACATCATTTACGAGACCGACTCGGAAGGCGCCTATCTGATCCCCATCGGCGATACGGTCGCCAACCCGCTCCCGCTGCTGGACTCCCAGGATTTTTCCAACATGCTCAAAACGCTGGGGGAAAAATTCGATTACGTGCTCGTGGACGCGCCGCCCATCGGCGTGGTCATTGACGCCGCGGTTGTCGCGAAGAACTGCGACGGCGCGGTCTTCATCATCGAATACGGGAAACGTTCCCGCCGCGATGTGGCGGAAGCCGTCTCACAGCTGGAGCAGTCCGGCTGTCCGGTCATCGGCTGCGTCATCAACATGGTGACCGTCAAGTCCCTTGCCGAAAAGAGCTATTACAAGAAGTACTACGGCAATCATTATGAAAAATATTACCGTGGGTACGGCGAGAAAAGCGGGGCTTCCGAAGACATCAAACAACGGAAACGAAAATAAAAGGTTCACTCGCTGCCAGCATCTGGCAGCGTTTTTTAAAGTCTTGCCGGAGAGGAATTCGAATGACCGAAAAAACGCAGCTGCTGTACGACCGGGACGCTTACCTGGACCGTTTTACCGCTCATGTAACGGACTGCCGGAAGGATGAAAATGGGGATCATTATCACGTGATCCTGGACCGTACCTGCTTTTTCCCGGAACAGGGCGGGCAGACGGCGGATACCGGCCGGCTCGGGGAAAATGTCCGGGTGCTGGACGCGCAGATCCGTGACGGCGTCGTGGATCACCTGACGGACGGGCCGCTCCGGCCGGGTGAAACGGTGGAGGGAAGGATCGATTTCGCGCACCGCTTCAGCCATATGCAGCAGCATACGGGGGAACACATTTTTTCGGGGCTGGTTTACCGCGATTACGGGTTTCACAACGTGGGCTTTCACTTGAGCGAGCGGACCGTCACCATGGACTATGACGGCTTCCTGACCGTGGAGCAGACGCGGTCCCTGGAACAAATGGCCAATCAGGTGATCTGGCGCGATCTCCCCGTGCTGGTCACATGGCCTGAGCCGGAGGAGCTTGCGCTGATCCCGTACCGCAGCAAGAAGGAAATCGCCGGAAGGCTCCGGCTGGTTACCATTCCGGGGGTGGATATCTGCGCCTGCTGCGCGCCGCACGTCCGCCATACCGGCGAGATCGGCGTGCTTCGGGTGATGAGCGCGATCCGCTACAAGGGCGGGACCCGCCTGAGCATCCTCTGCGGCAAAAGGGCGCTGGATCAGGCCGTGCTGGAAAGCGGAACGCTTTCTGCTCTTGGCCGGATGCTCTCCTGCCCGACGGAAGACCTTGCTTTACAGGTGCAGGCGCTGATGGACAGGGAAAAAAATCTGTCCGCGGCCCTGGAGGAAACCCGGCTTTCCGCTCTGATGAAACAGGCGGAACAGGCTGCCTGCGGCCGGCGGAACCCGGTCCTGACCGCCGGCCCTGTCAGCGAAAAAACGGCCTGCGCGGCGGCGGATGCGCTTTTGATGCGTCATCCCGGCGTATGCGGGGTCCTGTGGGAAGAGCAGGGGAAAAAACGGGTGATCCTGGTCAGCAATTCCGTTTCCCTCCGGCAGGCGGCGCAGGCGCTGCGCGGCACCGGTTCTTTCAAGGGCGGCGGGGACGACGCCTGCATCCGCGGGCAGACCGAATGGAGCGCCGACCAGCTGGAGCAATGGCTGGACGCGTACACGAAGGGGTGAACAGGCATGATGGTTGATGTGCGGAATGATCGGAACGTGCTGGCGGTGGGACGTTATCCCGAAGGGGAGAAGGGCCTTTTATGCTGGACGGGAAGCGCCCTGGTGATCCGGGGCAGGCTGCGCGAATGGTCCGCTGAGATCGAGGCGGACTGGCAGGTGAATTCCCCCTATATGGGCGTGCTGGTGGACGGCGCGCCGGTAGCGCGTTTTGCCCTGGGCAGGGGGAAGCACACTTACACGCTGCTGACCGGGCTGGATGAGACGGTGGAGCATGAGTTTACGCTGTTCAGGGATACGCAGCCGATGGGCGGAGAGGAAAAGCTGCTGGTCCGGGTCACCGGCATGGCGGCGGAGGGGAACCTGCTGAGCCCAAAGGAAAAGCCCGTCATCGAGGTGATCGGAGACAGCCTGACCACCGGCGAGGGAACCGTCGGCCCGCTGAGCGGCCAGGAATGGCGGAGCGTGTGGCTGTGCGGCATGAACACCTGGGCGCAGGCCATGTGCCAGGCCTTGGACGCCCGGGGAGAATGGGTTTCCCAGAGCGGATGGGGGCTTTATACCGGCTGGGACAATAACCCGGATACGGTGCTTTCCGCCATCTATGAAAGCGCGGCGGCGCATTCACCGTACGCGGACCTGCGGCACGATTTTGCCGCCCATCCCGTTCGGGCGGTGGTCGTAAACCTTGGCACCAACGACTGGAACGCCCTCAAGGACAAGACCGGCAGCGCCCAGGCGGCGCACAGGCAGCGGGTCGAAGAAGCGGCCCTTTCGCTGCTTGCGCAGATCCACCGCTGCCGTCCGGGAACGCCGGTGCTGCTGATTTACGGCATGTGTACCCATGAGCTGGCGGATTGTCTGCGCGCGGCGGCGGAAAAGGACGCGGAGGCTTCTTCTTCATTGACCGCCTTTCTGGAACTGCCGGAGTGCACGGATCAGGAACTGGGCAGCCGCGGCCATCCGGGCGCTGCGTTTCAGCGGCGCTGCGGATTGCTGGCGGCTCAAAAGCTGCGGGCGCTGGGCGTTTTCTGACGCTTTGCAATACAGGGCATTCTATGGTATACTTAAACGGATCCGGCTGAAGCCGGATGCGGAACACAAAAAGTTTTGAAGAAATAATCGAATGAATCGGATACAAAGGAGTATGATGGTTTGAGCAGTTCTCGTTTTGCGTTATTTGTGGATCTGGAAAACTGCGGGGCCAAGGTGGCCACGCTGAACAGCATCCTGGAAAAGGTCAAGATCCGCGGTGATATCCTGCTGGGCAAGGTATACGGATATACCGACCAGTTTGGCGACCTGAAAGAAATCCTGCTGAGCAACACGTTTACCGTGGTGCCTTCCCTGCGGTACGGGATCAGCCAGAAAAACAACGCCGACATCCTGCTGGTGATCGACGCGCTGGAAGTGGCCTATACCAATCCGCTGATCGACAGCTTCTGCATCGTTTCGGGGGACAGCGACTATACCCCGCTGGTCGGCCGGCTTAAATCCATGGGGAAATTTGTCCTGGGAATCAGCCGCAGCGAAGTGGCCAGCTCCATTTTTATCAATGCCTGCAACGAATTCCAGTTCCTGGAGTCCGTGAAATCCACCAGCCGGGTCAGCCGGGGCAAAAAGAAGAGCGCCGGTTCGGACGAAACGCTGGACCTGGCCGGCCTGGCCAAGCTGGTGGAATCCATCATTTCCGAACAGGCGGACGAAGGAGAGATGTACGCCAGCGAACTCAAGGGCGTTCTGCTGCGCCTGCAGCCCGATTTCAACGAAAAGACCTACGGCTGCGCGACCTTCGGAAAGCTTTTGCAGAAGCTCGCGCAGGAAGAAAAAGTGATCACCGTCAAGTCGGACAACTTCAATGTCCTGGTTTCTCTCAATCAGGAAGCGGCTCCCTCCGGAAAGGGCGAAAACCAGCTGACGCAGAGCAACTGGCAGCAGGCGTTTGCCGAGCAGCTGAAGCACTATAAGGACGACGGGTTTGAACGGATCAATCCGTCCATCCTGAAGGAGGACATTCAGTCCGCCTATCCGGATTTCCAGGAGCGTTCCATCGGCTTCAAGCGCTTTTCGGATGTGCTCAAGGAGCTGCAGAAGGCCGGCATCCTGCAGCTGGAAAGCGACGACCAGAAGAACCTGCTGATCCGGATGCTCTGATCCGGACGGCGAGATTTGGCAAGGATAGGAGGGCATGCGGATGCGTCCTGTTTATTCCGTTGTGGTTCCCTGCTACAACGAGGAAGAAGTGATCCGGGAAACCCACCGCCGGCTGACGGATGTGATGGCCGGCATGGGGGAGGAATATGAGATCCTGTACGTCAACGACGGCTCCCGGGACAAGACGATGATGATCCTGCGGGACATCGCGGCCGGGGATCCCCGGGCCAAGGTGGTCTCCTTTGCGCGCAACCGCGGGCATCAGATCGCCGTGTCCGCCGGGCTGGATTACGCCCTGGGGGACGCGGTCGTCATCATCGACGCGGACCTGCAGGACCCGCCGGAGCTGATCCCGCAGATGGCGGAATACTGGAAGAGCGGTTCGCAGGTGGTGTACGGCCAGCGGCTCCACCGGGCCGGGGAAAGCCGCTTTAAGCTGCTGACCGCTGAAATCTACTACAAGGTCATCAACCGCCTGACGGACGGGCTGATCCCGCGGGATACGGGGGATTTCCGCCTGGTGGACCGGACGGTGGTGGACATTGTCAAGAGCATGCCGGAGCATTCCCGTTTTTTAAGGGGGATGTTCGCCTGGGTCGGGTTCAAGCAGACGCCGCTTCCCTATGACCGCGCGCCCCGCTACGCGGGGCAGACGCACTACCCGCTCAAGAAGATGGTGCGCCTGGCGCTGGACGGGATCGTGGGCTTTTCCGTAAAGCCCCTCAAGATCGCCTACTATACCGGGATCCTCTGGGCGTTCCTGGGGTTCCTTGCGGCGCTGGTGCTGCTGGTGCTTCTGTGCTGCGGCGTCAGCGGCGGCATGTGGTGGCTGGCTTCCCTGATGATGGTGCTGACCGGGAATCTCCTGATCTGCCTGGGGCTGGCCGGGGAATACATCGGGCGCACCTTTGAGGACGCCAGAAACCGGCCGCTGTATATTGTGGCAGCCACCTGCAATATCGATTGACATTCGGAGGGACTATGGACTTTTTTGACGGGCTGACGATGATCGGCGGGCTGTGCCTGTTCCTGTTCGGGATGAACGTCATGAGCGGCGCGCTGAAGCAGAAGGCGGGCAAGCGGCTGGACAGCCTGCTGCATAAGATGACCGCCAACCGGATGACGGCCATCTTCATCGGTCTGGTCGCGACGGCCGTGCTGCAGTCTTCCAGCGCGACGAGCGTGCTGACCATCTCCTTTGTGAACTCGGGGATCATGACCTTAGGGCAGGCCATCGGCGTCATGATGGGCGCCAACGTCGGTTCCACGGCGACCAACTGGCTGCTGTCTTTGAGCGGCCTTGGCAGCGGGAGCTTCCTGCTGACCATGCTGAAGCCCAAGAGCTTTACCCCGATCCTGGCGCTGATCGGCGTGATCTTCTACATCTTCAGCAACAAACAGAAGCGGAAGAGCACCGGCCTGATCCTGCTGGGCTTCTCCACGCTGATGTACGGGATGGAGATCATGGGCGGCGCGGTGGAAGAACTGAAGGGGGACGAAAGCTTCCAGCAGATCTTCACCCTTTTTGAAAACCCGTTCCTGGGCCTGCTGGCGGGCGTGCTGCTGACCATGGTCATCCAGTCCTCCGCGGCCAGCATCGGTATCCTGCAGGCGCTGAGCGCGGCCGGACAGATCAGCTTTCCCGCCGCGGTGCCGCTGATCATGGGCGCCAACATCGGCACCTGCATCACGGCGGTCTTATCGTCCATCGGCGCGTCCCGGGATGGCAAACGGACGGCCGCCGCCCACGTGATGTTCAATGTGATCGGCACGGCGGTGTTCATGACGATCTACCTGGTGATACAGGCCGTCTGGAAACCGGCGCTCTTCACGGGAACGGTTAATCCCGTGTCCATCGCGCTGATCAATACCGTCTTTAAGGTTTTGTGCCTGCTGCTCTTCCTGCCGTTCCCGTCCCTGCTGGAAACGCTGTCCGGGAAGCTCATCAAGGAAAAAGCGGAGCCGCAGAGCACGATCCAGCTGGACGAGCGTCTGCTTTCCACGCCGGCCCTGGCCGTGCAGCGCTGTGACCAGATGACCCACGAGATGGCGGAGGTGGCGCTGCGGGGCGCGAAAGACGCCCTGATGAGCCTGAGCGGCTGCAGCGAGGAAATGGCGGCTTCCATCCGCCAGCGGGAGGATGAAACCGACCAGTACGAGGATGTGCTGGGCTCCTATCTGATCAAGGTGAGCGCCGCGCGCATCAGCGAAAAGGACGGCCGCCGCGCGACCGCCATGCTCAAGCTGATCAGCGACCTGGAGCGTATTTCGGACTATTCTGTCAGCATCCTGGCTTCCGGCGAGGAGATGCGGGAAAAGGAACTCACTTTTTCCGATGCCGCCAATCAGGAAATCCACACCATCCTCATGGCCACCAACGAGATCCTGGATATCACGCTGAACGCCTACGAGCGGGAGGATGTCTCCACGGCCGCGCATGTGGAGCCGCTGGCCCGGGTGATCGATAACCTGAAGGACCAGCTGCGGACAAACCACATCCTGCGCATGCAGAAGGGTACCTGCTCCATCGAGGCCGGCTTTGTCTGGAACGACCTGCTGACCAGCCTGGAGCGCGTGGCCGGACACTGCTCCAACGTGGCGGGCTGCATCATCGACGCCGCCCAGTACAGCCTGAGCCTGCACGAGACCCTGCGGACCATCCGCCGGGATTCGCCGGCGTTCCGGGAAGACTTTGACCTGTATACCAGAAAGTACCGGCTGGAAAGCGTTCCGGAAACGCTGGACACGGTTGGCTGAGGGAGTGACCTCCCTGCGTAAAGCCGTCTGCCGGACCTTCCATTTTCCCGCAAGCAAAACACCGCCCAATTTGGGCGGTGTTTTGTGGTTCAGCCGCTTTATTCTTTGGCTGCTTTGGGCTTTTCCTGGGCCGGTTTTTCCTGAACGGGTTTCTTCTCTTTGACCGGCTCCAGGGCGCTCTGGTACAGGTTCAGATAAACCTCCGCGGAGTGGTCCCAGCTGTAATCGCCCTCCATGCCGCGCTTCTGCAGCATGGCCCAGACATCCTTGCGCTTTTCGTAGAAGTACACGGCGCGGCGGATGGTGAACAGCATATCGTGGGCGTTGTAGTTGAAGAAGGTGAAGCCATTGCCGGCCCCGTTGGACTCGTTGTAGGACAGCACGGTGTCCCGCAGACCGCCGGTTTCCCGGACGACCGGGATGGTGCCGTAGCGAAGGGCCAGCATCTGGCTCAGCCCGCAGGGCTCAAACTGGCTGGGCATCAGGAAGATGTCCGCGCCGGCGTAGATCCGGTGGGAAAGCTGAATGTCCATCTGGAAGCGGGCGGCGACCCGGCCTGGATATTCCTGTTCGGCCCAGGAGAAGAGGTTAAAGTACTTGGCGTCTCCCATGCCCAGCACGACCAGCTGGATCTTTTCCTGCATCAGTTCCCCGATGATATAATCCACCAGGTCCAGGCCCTTCTGGTTGCTCAGCCGGCCGACCATGCCGATGATGGGAACGTCCGGGTCCACATGGAGGCCCAGCTGTTCCTGCAGGGCGCGCTTGTTGGCGGCCTTGCCGGTCATATCGTCCACGGTGTAGTGGGCGATGATCTGCTTATCGGTCGCCGGATCATAGTCCGTCATGTCGATGCCGTTGAGGACGCCGCTCAGATGCTCGCGGCGGGAACGGAGCAGGCCGTCCAGCCGTTCGCCGTAATAGGCGGTCTGGATTTCCTCGGCGTAGGAGGGGCTCACGGTGGTCACCTCGTCGGCGTAGACGATGCCGGCCTTCATGCAGTTCGCCGAGCCGTAATGCTCCAGCTTGTCGGAGGTAAACAGGCTGTCGCCCAGGCCGAAGATGTCCTTGAACTGGTCGATGCCGAAGATGCCCTGATACTGCAGGTTATGGATGGTGAAGACGGTGCGGATGTGCTGATACTCGGGCAGATGGCTGTACTGGATCTTCAGCAGCGCCGGGATCATGCCGGTCTGCCAGTCGTTGGCGTGAATGATGTCGGGGAAGAAGTGCAGCAGGGGAAGGGCGTTCAGCACGCCGCGGCAGAAAAAGCCGAAACGCTCGTACTCGTCCCCGCCCATGCCGTAGATGTAGTTGCGGTCGAAATAGTATTTGTTGTCGATGAAATACCAGGTGACGCCGTTCAGCTCCAGCGATTCGATGCCGCAGTACTGCCTGCGCCAGCCGAGCGTCACTTCAAAATCGACCACGTGCTTCATCCGGGAAACGTATTCATCCGGGATCGTGCCGTACAGCGGCAGAATGACGCGGACGTCATGGCCCTTTTTGGCCAGCACCGGCGCCAGGGCTCCGACGACGTCGGCCAGGCCACCGGTCTTGACGAATGGCACACACTCGCTGGCGGCAAAGAGAGTATTCATAAAAATGCATCTCCTTTGATATAATGGGGGAAAGAGAACACACGGATACAACCGGGCTTCTCCTTTGGCCGGGAAGCCGCGGCGGTCAGCGGACGCGGCATTCGGAATCACCGCATTACGCGGCGACAATGTAAAAACCCGGCCATTTTTTTCCCTGTCGATACAAGGATAACATGAAAGACCGGGTTTGTCAATGTATGATTGCAGTAAATACAAAGGGAACACAAATTAGTTTTACATTTATAATTTGTATTCCGGCTGATCAGCCCTTGATCCCCCGGTAGGTTTCCTGCACCAGGCGGTAGCTTTCCAGATTGCCGATGTCGTAGCGTTTCCCCGGCATCTCCATGCTGTGCACCGCGCTGTGTTTGCACATCCAGGCGACCAGGCTGCCCGGCGCGTCGGTGCCGCAGCCGTCGGCGATGGCGTCTTTGATCTTGCGGACGTCTTCCCGCTTGTAAAAGTAAAACGGCGGGGTGCACCAGTGGGATTTGGGCGCCGCGGGCTTTTCTTCCATGGAAAGCAGCAGGTCGTCCTCGCCCACCTCGGAAACGCCGCTCCTGGTGAGGCGCTTTTCATCCTCCTCGTAATAGCGCATCATGCAGGAGGTGCCCTTTTCGAGAGCGTACCGGATGAAGCGGGTCAGGCTGAAATCCAGCACATTGTCCCCGGCGATGATGAGCAGATCGTCGTCCAGATGCAGCCGGTCGACGGCGAACTGGATGTCGCAGACCGCGCCCAGACGGGTTTCGTTGCTGTCGGTGCCGTCGTCCGCCACGTTGATGGGAAGGGAATGCCCTTCGGCCCACTTTTCAAAATGATGGGCGAATTTGTGGTTGGAAATGACGATGTATTCGTCCATCAGGCCGCAGGTGTCGATATCGTCCAGCAGCCAGTCCAGGATGGTCTTTTCCCCGACCTTCAGAAGGGGCTTGGGGAAATTCTCCGTCAAAGGATACAGGCGGGTGGCGTACCCCGCCGCGAGAATCATGCATTTCATAGCGGCTCCCTCACTTCTGGTTGGCGATGCCGTCCGCACTGACGCACAGATGGAAGCTGTATTTGCCCTTCATATCCGGGTAAGCGGTCAGGTATTCCCGTTCCACCCGTTCCCGGATGCTGTCCGTTTTGTCCGGATCGACCAGCGCCATGCAGCAGCCCTTGAAGCCGGCGCCGCTGAAGCGGCCGCCGTAGATGCCGGGGGTTTCCCGCATGATCTCGTACAGGCGGATCTGTTCCGGGGCGCCGGATTCCCAGTTGTGGATGCTGCTCCAGCCCGATTCAAAGGACAGCCGGCCGTACGTTTCCAGGTCGCCCCGGCGCCAGGCTTCTGCCCCCGCTTCCACGCGCCGGAACTCCGTGTACCAGTGTTCGCAGCGCCGGGCCCACTGCACGGGAAGACGGTCCTTGTAAGCCTGGTAAACGCTCCAGCTGACGTCCCGGGCGTTCGCCTGATTGAACTTGCCGTATTCATAGCCGGAGAAGGCCTGCAGGGCGTACACGCCGGCCCGAAGCTCATCCACCCGCATGTTGTATTTGCTCCCGGCCAGGGAGTGTTCCAGGCCGGAGAAGAAGATGGCGATGCGGTAAGGCTTCATGGCGGGGCTGGCGGGGATCAGCTCAAAATGATTGTCCCGGCAGTCCAGATACAGAAGATGATCCTTTTTGCTCAGCACCTCGCAGGACTGGTCCAGGGTGCCCACGTTGACGCCGACATAGTTCTTTTCCGCGTCAAAGGCCACGTCGATCAGTTCCTGCGGCGGGAGGGCGATGCGGTTGACTTTGCACAGGGCGTCCAGGAAGGCCAGGATGACCGCGGCGGAGGAAGACAGGCCGCCGATGGGCAGGGAGCCTTCGATCACCCCGCAGAGACCCACGGACAGGGCGTGATCCTTGCACAGGGCCCAGGTCGCGCCCCGCAGATAGTCCGCCCAGTCGCCGGTCTTCCCGCCGATTTCCCGGATGTGCCACTGGGCGCGCTTGGGAAACTGCAGGCTGGTCATTTCGATGACGCCGTTCTGCTTGGGCCGGAAAGCGATGTGGATGCCCTTGTCGATGGCCAGGCCGGTGATCTTCCCCAGATTGTGGTCGCTGTGGGCGCCGATGGGGCAGATGCGGTACGGGGAAAAGGAAATGCCTTCCGCGTCCCGGCCGTAGATTTCATGGAACTTTTCTTCGCAAAGCATGGCTCATTCTCCTTGTCCGTTATTGTTTTGATTGGGCGGGGTCAGTCCCTGCGGAACAGGTCGCGGGTATACACCTTTTCCTGAACGTCGTCCAGGACCGGGTCGTAGCGGTTGGCGATGATGCAGCCGCACATCTTTTTGAACTTCTTCAGGTCGTTGATCACCCGGCTGCCAAAGAACGTGGTGCCGTTTTCCAGCGTG
>CAMJXZ010000073.1 GCA_946409855.1 uncultured Clostridia bacterium
TGCTCCCGGAACAGGGAAATCACGTCCTTTTCCCGTTCCACGATCGTCACGTCCGACACTTCCTCCCGCCCGGACACGACCAGCGGGAAATACCCGAGGCCCAGCCCCAGCGTCAGCACCCGCCCGTGGGCGCGCCGCATCGGGCCCGCCATGGAGCTGATTTCCGACGGGCAGACCGTCATCCAGGGCATGCCGTTTTCGTACAGCGCCAGCGTCCGCACGGGCGAGGAAAAACACCCCACGGACAGTTCAGGGTACTCCCCCGAATAATCCGGCATCCGGTACTGGAGCAGCTCCCCCTTCTGATACTCCACCCAGGCCAGAAGAAACCGCCCCGAACGGAGATCCGCTTCCGGCCGGACATACCGCAGGTACGGGTCTTTCATGAACGCTTCCCCGTCCAGCACGCGGAAGCGGGCCAGGAGCCCTTCCAGGTACCTGTCGTCCATCCGGCGAAGCAGCCCCGCCTCGTCCATCTTCCGGACAAAGGCCTCCAAAGCGTCCCCGGCGTCCTCCCTTTCCCAATGCAAAACAGGGTTGCCGCCGTTCAGCCACAGCCCCAGGTCCCCGCTCAGGGAGACCGCCGCTTCCGCGTCCATCGCCCGCTGTTTCCTTTCAAGAGAAAACTCTGTGCAAAGCGTATGCTCCCACAGAGTTTTTTATCACTGTTTCCAAAGCTTTTATTCGACCGCGATCAGGTAGTAGTACAGCGGCTGGCCGCCGTTCTGCAGCTCGATATCGCAGTCCGGGAACAGGTCTTCCAGTTCGTCCGCCAGCTGCTTCGCGTCCTGTTCCTGCGTTTCCGCCCCGTAGTACAGGGTGATCAGGCTGTCGTCGTCGGTGACGATCTGGTTGGCCAGGGACAGCGCCACGTCATGGACGCTGCAGCCGGTCTCCGTGACCTTGCCGTTGCTCAGGCCGATCACATCGCCCTGCTTAATGTGCAGATCCTCGTACTCGCTGTCCCGCACAGCGTAGGTGATGGTGCCGGTGCGGACCTTTTCGGCCGCGTCGCTCATCAGCTTCTCGTTTTCCTCCGGCGTCAGGTCCGGCTGGAAGGCGACCGCCGCCGCGATGCCCATCGCCACGTTCTTGGTGGGGATCACGATGACCCGGCAGTCGCACAGCTGCGCGGCCTGCTGCGCGGCCAGCACCACGTTGCCGTTGTTGGGGAAGACGAAAACCGTGTCCGCGTGAACGCTCTCGATGGCCTTCTGCAGGTCCTCGATGGAGGGGTTCATGGTCTGCCCGCCCTCCACGATGGCGTCCACCGTCAGGTCCCGGAAGATGTTGGAGAACCCTTCGCCCAGCGAGACGGTGACCATCCCGTAGGCTTTCTGCTCCACCGGCGCCGGCGCGGGCGGTTCCTTGGCCTTGCGGGCCTCCGCCAGGTTGACCAGCTCCATATCGGTCAGGTCGCCCAGGATCTGGCCGCACTGCAGCGCCTTGCCCGGGTCGTTGGTGTGGACGGATACCGTCAGGTTCGGCAGATCCCCTTTGATTTTGAGATAATCGCCGATCCGGTTGAGCTGCCGGCGCAGCAGGTCCACGTCGGACTGGACGGCCTTTTTGTTGACATTGACCAGGGAATAGCGCACGGAGTAGGTGTACTTGAGGTCTTCCGGCTCCTCCGCTTCGGCTTCGGCTTCCGCCTGGCCTTCCGCCGGCTCTTCCTTTTCCGCGACGTCCAGCGGTTCCCCGCGCAGACAGGCGGCATAGCCGCGGTAAATGTGCAGCAGCCCCACGCCGCCGGCGTCCACCACCCCGGCCTGCTTCAGTATCGGCAGCATGTCGGGGGTCTTCGCCAGGATATCCTCCCCCGTCGTCAGGATGGTGTTGAACAGCGCTTCATAATCGTCCGGCGCGCTTTCCGCCTGCTTGACCGCTTCCTCCGCGATCACCCGGGCCACGGTCAGGATCGTGCCCTCCTTGGGCCGCATGACCGCTTTGTACGCCGTATCCGCCCCGCGCTTGAGTGCGGCGGCAAATTCAACCGGGCCTGCCGTATCCAGCCCCTCCAGCGCGCGGGAAAAGCCGCGGTAAAGCTGGCTGGTGATGACGCCGCTGTTGCCGCGGGCGCCGCGCAGGGCGCCTTTGGCCAGGGCCGCCGCCGCTTTGCCGACGGACGGATAGACCTGGGCGTTGATTTCCTTGACGGCGGATGCCATGGTGAGGGACATATTGGTGCCGGTATCCCCGTCCGGTACCGGGAAAACGTTGAGCGCGTCCACCTTTTCCCGGTTCTTTTCCAGCAGGGCCGTGCCGGCCAAAACCATTTCACGCAGCATCAGGCCGTCAATGGCCTTGATTTCAATCAATGAACTTTCCTCCATTCAAGCCGGTCCGGCGCTGCTTTCGCCGGAGGCTTCCCATACATGGACATGCCTGTCAGACACGGATCCCTTCCACGGAGATATTGACGCCGCGGACCTGTACGCCGGTCATGCTTTCCAGCTTGTAGCGGACCACTTCCACGATCGTCTTGCAAACCTCGGCCACGGACACGCCGTATTCCACCACAATATACAGATTCACATCCAGCTGGTTGTCCACCATGCGGATTTCGACGCCCTTGCTCAGGTTCTCCCGGCCGAGCCATTCGACGATCCCGTCCTTGGCCCGCTTGGAGGACATGGCAACGATGCCGTAACATTCCAGCGCGGCATAGCCAACTACCTTCAGCAGCACGTCTTCGCTGATAAAAATGGTGCCGATGTCATTTCTGATCTTGCATTCCATCCTCAATTGACCCCCTTCTGCATCATCCTAAGGTCAACTCACAGTATACATGATTTTTTTCTTTTCCGCAACTGCCAAAACCGTCTTTTCACAGCCAAATACTGCCAAAACGTCTTTTCACAGCCGAATGTTGCCGATTCCGCCCGCAGAAGGAAAAAAACGCCGAGCCTTATGTCCGGTTTCGTCGTCCGTATCGTCCGTCCGCGCCGGCGCCATCACTGCCCGTCAAATTCCTTCAGGTATTCCCGGACGGAACGGGTCATTTCCCTGGAAAAACCGGAATTGAATTTCCGCTCGCAGAAGGCCAGGAGCCTTGCCCCGTCCGGGTCCTCTCCGAAATGGTAGCGCAGCATCTCCGTAAGCTCCGTCATCTCCATCCGCCGGTAGGCGTTTTCGTGCACGATATAGCGCAGCTCCGCCCGCTGCGGCTTCTTTCTTTCCCGCTGCTGCGCGGTGGGATAGCCGAACACCACCATGGAAAAGGGCACCACGCCGTCCGGCAGGTTCAGGATCTCCTTCTGCCGCTCCCGGTTTTCCAGGATATCCCCGATGTAGCACGAGCCGATGCCCAGGCTCCAGGCGGCGGTGACCGCGTTCTGGGCGGCGATGGCGGCGTCCTGGGCGGCCAGCAGCAGATCCCCGGCCCCCAGCGGCCGGGCGGGCAGCCCTGCGCCCAGGTAGGCGTCGTGCCACTTGAGCGGGTCCGCGCAGAAGACCAGCACCATCTTCGCCCGGGCGATGAAGGGCTGATGGTCGCAGGATTCCGAAAGCGCCAGGCGGATCCGCGGGTCCGTCACCTCGATGATGGTATAGAGCATCTGGTTCCCCGCCGTCGGCGCCTGCAGCGCCGCCCGCAGGATCCGCTCCCGGTCCTCCGGGGCAATCTCCCGGTCCTCAAATTCCCGGACGGACTTCCGTTCCGTCAGTTGCCGGAGCACTTCGTTGGCCTGTTCCATGTCCCGTTTCCTCCCTGATCTGATTTCACACCCAATATAACACAGACGGGTGCTTCGCGCAACGAAAGAAATCCCGCGCGTCCCGGGAAAACGGGACGCGCGGGCGCTTCAGGGGTCTGTCAGTCCGGCTGAAAGATCCCTCCTGATCCGGCGGGTCAATCCCCCCGGATCAGCGCGTGGTCAGGATCAGAACAGTTCCAGATACTTGACAAAGGTGTCGCGCTGGTTCTTGAGCTCAGTCAGCGTGTCTTCCACGGACAGGGCCCAGGGCGCCTGCAGGTTGTAGCTCAGGCATTCTTCCGCATAATCAGCGTCATTGTTGATGATGTCCAGGATGGCAGCGTTCATCGCCGCCACGATGGCGGGATCGGTGCCCTTGGGCGCCAGGCAGACGTACAGGGTGTTGATCACGCAGTCCGGAACGGTTTCGCTCGCGGTGGGGATGTCAGGAATCAGGGTCGGGCGCTCGCCCAGCAGGGTGCACAGGGATTTGACCTGGCCGGCCTCGATGTATTCCTTGACGGTGGCATAAGGCGCGTCGGTCACCTGGGAGTTGCCGCCCAGCAGCGCAACCAGACGGCTGTTGGCGTCGCCCTGGTCCACAAAGTTGCAGGCAAGGCCGTTGGCGTTCAGGATGGTCGCGGCGATGTAGACGCCGCCGCCGGTGGAGATGCCGAAGGAAATGGTTTCGGGCGCGGCCTTGGAAGCGTCAATCAGATCCTGCAGGGTGTTGTAGGGAGAATCCGCCATCACGATGATGTTTTCACCGGACTGACGGCCGTAGATCGCGACGGGCTCGAAGGCTTCATAGGTGAAGTCGGACACGCCGGTCACTTCGTTGCCCACCAGGGCGGCGGTGTTGGTCATCACGAAGGTGTAGCCGCTGTTGTCGCCGTCTTTGTACTGGTTCATGGCGATGTTGCCGTTGGAACCGGTCACGTTGGTCACGGTAACGGAGACGCCCAGTTTCTTTTCCAGGTAACGGGAGATCATGCGGGCGTTATAGTCCGTATCGCCGCCAGCGCCGTGGGTGCAGATGATGGTGATGTCCTTGGCAGGCCAGCCATCGGCGACAGCGCCGAAAGCCGCGGTCAGCAGAGCGATTGCGAGAAGCAGGGCAAACAGTTTTTTCATGCAAAGCACCTCTTTCTTTTATTTTCCACCCGGCTGCGCCGGGTTAGAATCAGTGGGTCGGGTTATTCCTTGGCCTCCGTTTTTTTCCTCTGTTTCATGTTGCTGCGGACAGACAAGGCCACGGCAATCACAGTAATCGCCAGGAACACGATGGAAATCGGGTGGTTGGTGATCGGGTCGCTCTGGGCGAGCTTTGAAGCGCGCCGCAGGTTTTCCTCAAACATCGGGCCCAGGATGAAGCCCAGGATCATCGGGGTCGTCGGAATTTCTGCTTTGGCGAAGAAGTAGCCGATCAGGCCGAAGATCAGCACGCCCCAGACGTCGAACATCCGGTTGCTGTCGCCGATAGCGCCGACGCAGCACAGCATCACGATGACGGGCAGCAGGTAGTACTTCGGGATCTTGAGCACCTTGACGATGCCGCGCAGCCCGCCGAACATGAACAGGCACATCACAATGGAGGCGAGGATCATGGCGGTGAAGATGCCGTACATGACCGGGCCGTTCTTCTGGAAGATCAGGGGACCCGGCGCGATGTCATGCACCATGAAGCCGCCCAGCAGCATCGCAGTCGCCGGGTCGCCGGGGATGCCCAGGGAAAGCAGCGGGATCATCGCGCCGCCGATGCCGGCGTTGTTGGCCGTTTCGGAAGCGACCACGCCGTCGATGACGCCGGTGCCGAATTTCTCCGGATGCTTACTGGTGTTCTTGGCCACGGTATAGCTCAGCATGCAGCTGACGCCGCCGCCGATGCCCGGCAGGATGCCGATGCCCAGGCCGATCAGCGCGGAACGGAACAGGTTGACGATCTGGCTGGTGAACTCCCGGAAGCTGAAGCCGAGGCCTTTGAGCCGGACATTCTCTTCCGCCGTAAAGTTCTGTTCCTTGCGGACGTTGGCCGCCACCTTGACAACCTCGGTGATCGCGAACAGACCGATCAGGAAGACCAGCAGCTTGAAGCCGGCCTGCATGTCCACAGAACCGAAGGTGTACCGCATGCGGGAGTCGATGGGAGACAGGCCCACCGTGGCGAACATCGCGCCGACCACGGCGGAGATGATCCCCTTGACCATATCCTTGCCGGTCAGGGTGATGACCAGCGACAGGGAGAAGATAGACAGGGCGCAGTACTCGTACGCGCCGAATTTGATGGCGACGCTGGCCAGCGCCGGGCTGATGAAGATCAGCATGATCACGCCGAAAATCGTGCCCAGGAAGCTGAAGAAGATGCCGACGCCCAGGGCCTTGGCCGCCTGGCCCTTGTTGGCCATCGGCCGGCCGTCAAAACAGGTGGCCACCGATGAGGGCGTCCCGGGTATGTTCAGCAGGATGGCCGAAATCAAGCCGCCGGAGATGCCGCCGATGTAAAGGGCAACCAGGGTGGAGATCCCCTCCGTCGCCGACATGGCATAGGTGACCGGCAGGAACATGACGATGGCCATGGTGGCGGTCAGACCGGGGATAGCGCCGAACACGATGCCGACCATCGTACCGATCAGGATGAACAGCAATGTCATCGGGCTCGTCAGAACACTGCTGATACCAGTCATAATATCTGGATTCATGAATGTCCCTCCTTACCAGCCCAGAATGCCCGCGGGCAGCAGCACATGCAGAAGATTGACGAAGGCGAAATCGACCGCGACCGCGGCGACGACGCCGACAATGGCCGCAATTAGGGGGTTGCGCTTTTCTTTCGGCGTCAGGATCATGGATTCGGCGAAGATGTAGAGCGCCGACATGATGATGAAGCCTACCGGCTGAAGCAGCCAGATGTAGATCAGCAGGCACAGGAAGGTCAGGATGACTTCCCGGTTTTCGATGATGCGTTCCTTGACGCTGACGCCGCTTTTGACCAGCTTGCCCTCTTTTTTGAGCCGCAGGTATTCCAGCAGACCGCGGACAAAGACGATCAGGCTCAGCACCATCAGCAGCACGCCCCAGACACGGGGCACTAATTTGGCGTCGATGGGCGGAGCGCCCAGGCCTTTAAAATTCGGGATCTGCCAGGAAAGAATGAAGTATGCCGCGGCGAAGACGAAAAGCAAGCCTCCGGCGAACATATTCATTTTATACTTGGTTTTCAACGCGATCCCCCTTCCTTCACTTGTCCTTCCAGATCGGATGATCGTAGACCTTCTTGTCCGCCACGTAGGGCCACTTTTCCCCGCGGAGCACGGTCAGGCAGCCTTCGACGCACATCTTGTGCATGCGGATGACGGCCTCTTTGGTCTGCGCAGCGCTGTGCGGGCTGGCAATAACGTTCTTTGCGTTCAGCAGCGGGTCATCTGCGGCAGGCGGGTCTTGCTCAAAGCAGTCGATGCCGGCGCCGGCCAGCCTGCCTTCGTTGAGGGCGGCGGTCAGGGCCGCTTCGTTGACGATGCCGCCCCGGGCGCAGTTGACGATCATCGCGGTGGGTTTCATCACGGCAATTTCATCGGCGCCGATCATGTTGCGCGTGCTGTCCAGCAGCGGCATGTGCAGCGTGACGAAATCACATTCAGGCAGCGCGGTATGGAAATCCCTGACGGGCTCAGCGCCCAGGGCAAGCACCTTTTCTTCCGGCATGAAGGGATCATAACCGATCACGCGCATGCCGTTGGCCTTGCACAGCCGGGCTACTTCGCCGCCGATGGCGCCCAGGCCCAGCACCAGAATGGTCTTGTCCAGCAGTTCAAAGGTAACGCCTTTGCTGCGGATGGCGTAGTTGCCCTTCATCTGCTCGTTATGGCCTTCCACCAGATTCTTGCTCAGGCCGTACAGCATGGCGATGGTGTGCTCCGCTACGGAACGGTTGTTGGCCCCGGGGGTCAGCACGACCGGGATGCCGCGCGCCGTCGCCGCCGCCACGTCCACCATGTCGTAGCCCACGCCGGTGCGGCCGATCACCTTGAGCTTCGGGGCCGCGGCGATCGCTTCGGCGGTCACATGGGAGATCCTGGCGATCATGGCGTCCGCGTCGGCGATCTCCGCCTTGTTTTCAGCCATGTCCCGGGTGTTCAGCACCCGGACCTCGGCGTCCTGCAGAAGGGCCATGGCTTCCGGCACAATGCTGTGGGACAGTACGAATTTCATCGTTTCCTCATCCTTTCTTCGCCAGCCTGGCCCTGGCCAGACGGATCGCGTAGTCAATGGAGTTGAGCAGGCTCAGTTCGTTGGCCATGCCGGTGCCGGCCTGATCGAAAGCGGTGCCGTGATCCACGGACACGCGCACGATCGGCAGACCCAGCGTCAGGTTGATGCCCTCCACGGCATCCCACTTGCCCTTCTCCTGGTTGTAGACGAAGCCTACCACCTTGAGCGGGATATGGCCCTGGTCGTGATACATGCATACGACGATGTCGTACCAGCCGCCGCGCAGCTTGGAAAAGATCGAATCCGGCGGGAAAGGACCGCTCGCGTCGATTCCTTCGGCCCGGGCCGCCTCGATGGCCGGGGCGATCTCTCTGATCTCCTCGTCCCCGAACAGGCCGCCTTCCCCGCAGTGCGGGTTCAGCCCCGCCACAGCGACCCTGGGATGCTCGATCCCCAGGTCTTTGCATGCCTCGTGGGACATGCGGATAACATCCAGAACACGGTCTTTCTTCACGCGGTCGCAGGCCTCGCGCAGGGAGACGTGCGTGGAAACGTGGGTGACGCGCATATTCTGGTGCGCCAGCATCATGCAGTATTTTTTCGTGCCGGTGTAATGCGCGTAGATTTCGGTATGGCCGGAAAAATGATGGCCGGCCATGTTCATGGCTTCCTTGTTCAGGGCGTTGGTCACCGTGCCGTCCACTTCGCCGGCCAGGGCCATTTCGATGACCTTTTTCACATACTGGAAGGCGGCGTTGCCGGCCTCCACGGAAAGCTCCCCGATTTTAAGGGTGTCGGCGTCCACCATGTGCATGTCGAAAACGTCGATGGCGCCGGGGGTAAAGCGCGCTTCGGCGACACTGCCGACGGCGTGGATCTCAATGTCCTCCCGGTTCACCATTTTCCGGGCCCTGCGCATCACTTCCGCGTCGCCGATCACCAGCGGCTTACAGGCGTCATACAGTTCCGGATGGCCGCCCAGCGCCTTGATGGTGATTTCCGGACCGATGGAAGCAGGGTCGCCCATGGTAATGCCGATGATGGGCTTGTTCATCCGTTCACCCTCCCATCAGCACAGCCCGCCGGCGGCATTATCGTCCAGGATTTTGCGGATGGCGGCGATGCCCTCTTCCGGCACGTAGTTGAACGGCGCGCGGCAGCGGCCCACCGGATAGCCCAGCATTTCAACGGCCCGCTTGATGATGGTGTTGGGGTTGCCGAACTTGAAGGCAGCCTGCAGCACGGCGATGGCGTCCTGCGCCTTCTGCGCGCCTTCCAGGTCGCCGGCGACAAATTTGTCGTAGATGGAAGCCACGGTCCTGGGCCAGATGTTGGCGCGGCCCGCGATGCCGCCGGTGCCGCCTTCCTTGAGGCACGTCAGGATCGCCCCGTCGTTGCCGGCCAGGATGGCCACGTCCTTGTCCAGCTCTTTGGTCAGGCGGATATAGGCCTTCAGGTTTTCGATATCGCCGCTGGAATCCTTGGCGCCGACGATCACGTCCACGTCCCGGATCAGGTCGCGCACGGTCTCGGGGGCCAGCTTGTTGCCCGTGCGGGGCGGGATGTTGTACAGGATGATGGGAATGTTCACATGCTTGGCCACGGCGACGTAGTGGTCATACAGTTCCTTCTGGGAAGCGGCGCCGAAGCTGGGGGTGATGATGGACAGCACGTCCGCGCCCAGCTTTTCCGCCTGCACGCTCTGGCGGATGGTGTCCCGGGTGCCGATGCAGCCGGTGCCCGCGTACACCGGCACGCGGCCCTTGACCTGGTCGATCATGACCTCCAGCACCTCGTACTTTTCCTGTTCGCTCAGGATATAGCCTTCCCCGTTGGTGCCGAAGGCAAACAGGCCGTGCACGCCGCCCGCCAGCAGCCGCTCGATCTGGTTGCGCAGCTCCGGCAGGTTCAGGGACTCGTCCTCGTTCATGGGGGTCAGAATCGGCGGGATAATGCCTTTGATTTGAACTTTGCTCATAGCGGGCGTCCTCCTTCAATCGGTTAATTGGTTCACATCACCTGTTTATAAATCTCGCGGGCGTCGTCCGCGGTGATTTCCCGCATGTTGTTGACCAGCAGGCGCTTGACCTGCATGCCGGCGGCCACCAGGCCCTCCAGGTCTTCCTTGGGCACGCCGAACTCCTGCAGGCTGGTCGGGATATTGAGGCGGCGGACGATCTCGTCCATGCGGCGGATCATCCAGGCGGACTTTTCTTCCACCGTCCGGCAGGCGCTGCCGTCGTGAGCGCAGCGGTCGTAGGCCTGCGCCAGCAGGGGGCGGATCACCGGCTCGTTGAACTTCATCACCGGCACCAGCAGGATGGCGTTGGACACCCCGTGGGCGATGTGGTATTTGCCGCCCAGCGGGTAGCTCAGCGCGTGCACGCCGGTGGTGCCGGAGGCGGTGATCGCCAGCCCGCCGTAGAAGGCCGCGATCTGCATCTTCTTCTTGGCTTCCATGGCATCCGGGTTCAGGCAGGCTTCCTCGATGTTGTTGATGATCATGTCCAGCCCTTCCAGGGCGAAGGTGTCGGACAGGGGGTTTTTCTTATTGGAGGTGAAGCACTCGATGCAGTGGGCCATGGCGTCCACGCCGGTCGCCGCGGCGATCTTGACGGGCAGGTTCTTGATGAGCCTGGCGTCCAGGATCACATAGTCGGCGATCATGTTGTCGTTGACGATGCCGACCTTCAGTTCCTTCTCGGGAACCGCCACGATGGCGTTGGGGGTCACTTCCGCCCCGGTGCCGGCGGTGGTGGGGATCAGCACGATCGGCACGCACTTTTTCGCCCGGCCGGGCTCGTCCAGCAGCTCCTTGACGCCGTACTCGTCCGTCACCAGCACGCTGGCCAGCTTGGCGGTGTCCAGCACGCTGCCGCCGCCGCAGGCGACGATCAGGTCGGCCCCGTCCGCCTTGAACTGGTCGATCAGCTTCTGCACTTCCATGTAGGAGGGTTCGGGCCGCAGGTCATCCAGCACATAGTATTCCGCGCCGGAAGCCTTGACGGCTGCTTCCGGCAGGGCGAACAGGCCGACGGCTTCGATGCCCTTGTCGGTAAAGATGGCGACTTTCCTGGCGCCCCGGGCACGGATGATGTCGGTGACATTGTCCATGGCGTTTTCGCCGCTGTACACGGCGTGGGGCATTTTCAGGTTGTACTTTTCGAGCATGGCTTCCTCCTTATTTCATCTGTGCGGCGGTGGGATTGTACAGTCCGACTTTTTCCCGCTTGGCGCCGAGGATGTCCTCCTCGGTGAAGCTGACATATTTGATCCCCTTGCGGGTGTGGGACGCGTAGGCCAGGTGAAGCCGTCCGTCCGGGCTCTGCATCAGGTAGGGATATTCGTACTGGCGGTTGTTGGTGCGGTTTTCCGCCCCCATGAAGCCCTCGCCCCGCTCCATCCAGCGGATGATCGGGAAGGTTTCGCCGAAGTCCTCGGACAGGGCGACGGAGACC
>CAMJXZ010000074.1 GCA_946409855.1 uncultured Clostridia bacterium
CTTCGATATGTTCTATTCCCTGCCCAACGGTTCGGGCACGCTGCGCCAGGTGACCACTACCATTGACGTGTATGTGTACGATATGCTGAAGAAAGGCAACCTCCGCAATTCCTTCGGTTATGCGGGCGCCGGCGCTTTCTTCCAGTCCCTTGTCGGTTTCGTGCTGATCCTGCTGACCAACTGGATTGTGAAGAGACATCAGCCCGAAATGGCCCTGTTCTGATGGGAAGGAGGAGAGCAAAATGACGGCTGTTGACCGCAAAGAAGCAAAACGCCTGATGAAGGCTGAAAAACAGGCAGCAAAGCACAGCATGGCCCGGAACCAGATTTCCCGGGGAACAAATATCTGCTTTAATGTGCTTTTGATTGTCTTCTGTGTCCTGATTATCTTTCCGCTGTGGATTATCATTATTTCCTCCATCACCAGTGAATCCGCGCTGACGACCTACGGCTACCGGCTGTGGCCGCTGGAGTTCTCGGTAAACGCATATACATACCTGTTCCGTGACGGTTCCATCATGATCACGGCCTACAAAAATACGATCATCGCGACCCTGACAGGCACTGTGCTGTCGGTCGTCACAGTTGGCCTTTACTCCTATGCACTGAGCCGTCCTGATTTCCGTTTCCGGAAATTCTTCACCTTCTTCAGCTTCTTTACCATGCTGTTCGGCGGCGGCATGGTGAGCTACTACAACATGTGCCGCAGCGTTCTGGGCCTCAAGGATACGGTATGGGCGCTGTTTCTGCCGATGAGCTTCTCCGCGTACTGGGTCATCATCATGCGCACGTTCTACCAGTCGTCCGTGCCGGAGGCGATCATCGAATCGGCCCGCATCGACGGCAGCGGCGAATGGAGAACCCTGCTTCAGATTGTCTGCCCGCTCGCCATCCCCGGCTTTGCCACGGTTGGTCTGTTCAGCGCCATCGGCATCTGGAACGATTTCCGCAACTGCCTGCTGCTCAATGACAAGGCGCAGTATTTTAACCTTCAGTACACCATTTATCAGACCATGAACAACCTGCGTTTCCTCAAGGAAAACGCCTCGCGGATGGGCGGCGTCAACGTAAGCAACCTGCCCGCGGAGACGTTCCGAATGGCCATGGCGGTGGTCACCGTCGGCCCCATCATCATGGCCTATCCTTTCTTCCAGCGCTACTTCGTCAAGGGTCTGACGGTCGGCGCCGTGAAGGGCTGATTCGGTTTCGAGGGCTTGCGCGGCCCTGGAAATAAATATTTAAGGAGGAAAGAAACATGCGTAAACTGGTATCTCTGTTGCTGGCGCTGGCGATGATCATTTCGCTGGTTCCCACCGTCATGGCCGAGGATGCCTACACCCTGGACATTTACTGGGTTGGCAACGGCGACAATGAAGCTGTTCGCGCCGGCGTCGAAGCCGCTGTGAACGCTTACATCGAGCCCCTCATCGGCGCGAAGGTATCCTATCACATCATCGGCTGGGGCGACTGGAACGACAAGGCCATCAACGCCCTGCAGTCCGGTGAGAAGATGGACCTGATCTTCACCGCGGACTGGGAAGGCTACGGCATCGAAGTGGCCGGCGGCCTGCTCCAGCCCCTGGATGATCTGCTTGAGCAGTATGGTCAGGGCATCAAGGATACCCTGCCCCAGACCTTCCTGGATGGCGTCAAGGTGAACGGCGTTCTGTACGGCATCCCCACCAACAAGGAACTGTGCGTGCCCGAAGGCTTCATCATCAACAAGACCGCTGCCGCCGAAATCGGCTGGGACGTGGTTGCTGACGATCCTTCCATCAAGACCACCGCGGATCTGGAGCCCTGGCTGGCCAAGTACAAGGAACTCCATCCCGACAAGTACCCCTACCTCATGGACGGTCAGGCTGGCCGCTGGGCCGATGAACCCTGGTGCCCCGACTGGGCCGGCATGGGCAGCAACTCCGTTGCCATGAAGATGGCCAAGCAGGAGAACGGCGAGTTCGACGAGACCATCTACAGCATTTTCGAAACCCCCGAACAGGAAGAGCATATCCGCCTGATGTATTCCTGGGGCCAGAAGGGCTATATCAGCCCCGACGCCGCTCTGACCAGCTTTGACTACAACGGCACCTTCGGCCGCGGCGACTTCCTGGTCTTCTCTCAGCCCCTGAAGGGCAATGGCATCAAGGCCGCTGAAATGTATGCCGCCAATGCCACCGCCGAATTCGAGTGCGTGGAAATCACCATGCAGCCCAAGTACGTCGTGACCACTCACGCCGGCGGCTCCATGTTCGGTATCCCCGTGACCTCCAGGAATCCTGAAAAGGCCATGCAGTACCTGAACCTCATGCATTCCGATGCCACCCTGGTCAACCTGATGCTGTTCGGCGCTGAAGGCCAGAACTACACCAAGGTCAACGATCAGCAGGTCAAGCTGACCGACCAGAACTGGTACGGCGTGCATGGCGGTGCCTGGACTGTGGGCAACACCAAGCTGCAGCTGGTGCTGGACACCGAAGATCCCGCCAAGAACGAAATGCTCCAGTCCTACGCGGATGACGCTGTCGCCACCGCTTCCCTGGGCTTCCGTTTCGTCAAGGACAACGTGGCCGATCAGATCGCGGCTGTCGACGCTGTCATTTCCGAGTTTGCCAACCCCCTGATGTGCGGTCAGGTTGATCCCGACGGTCCTCAGGGCATCGCGGCGCTGAAAGCTGCTCTGGCCGATGCCGGCATGGCTGACATCCTGGCTGAAGTGCAGGCTCAGTACGACGCCTGGAAGGCCGCTCAGTAATGGGTCGGCGGCTGACCTGAAGGGTCAGTCCACTTAAAAGCAAAAGGCCGGCGGAAACGCCGGCTTTTTGTTTTTTTAAAAGTGCGCGGAGCATGGGAATACAAAATTGTTTACAAATATCTTCCGCCGGAAAACGTCCTTTATCCGTCTGGCGGTTTGACAGAAGAAAGGCAAAATAGTATAATAAATTGGCTGTGTTCCTTTTGCAGAACCCAATGATGCTGTCCCGGGGCGGCGGTCCCGCGTCCGGGAAGCGGGTCAACGGGACCGGCCTGTGATGGATGGTTTGCGTGATTGAAAAAGCTGCCTGTCGACAGAAAGGGGTTTGCGCTATGGCTCAGGATCAGAAGCTCAAAATACTGGATACCGACCCGCTGCTTGCTCCGTTTGAGGGGGATTTGAACGCCCGGATGGACCGGTACGAGAACGCGGTGAAGCGGCTGCTGGCGCCCGGACAGACGCTGTCTGAGTTCGCGGAGGGAGCGATGTACTACGGCTTCCACCGGACGGAAACGGGCTGGGTGTACCGCGAATGGGCCCCCGCCGCGAAAGCCCTCCACCTGATCGGCGATTTTAACGGCTGGAACCGGGAAAGCCATCCCCTGAAAGCACTGCCCGGCGGCAGCTGGGAGATCGAGATCCCGGGCAAGGATACGCTGAAAAACCTGTCCCGCGTCAAGGTGCAGGTGACCGGCGGCCGGGGCGTGGAGGACAGGATCCCCCTGTACGCGAACTATGTTGTGCAGGACCCTGTGACCAAGGCCTTTGACGCTGCAATTTGGGCGCCGGAAAAGCCCTTTGCCTGGACGGATCAGGACTTCCATCCCGCCCGGAATGTGCCGCCGCTGATCTACGAGGCGCACGTGGGCATGGCCACAGAGGAAGAACGGGTGGGCACCTATGCCGAGTTTACGCGGGACATGCTGCCCCGCATTCAGCGGGACGGGTACAATACTGTGCAGCTGATGGCCATTATGGAGCACCCCTATTACGGATCCTTCGGCTACCAGGTCAGCAACTTCTTTGCCGCTTCTTCCCGCTACGGCACCCCGGACGAACTGAAGGCACTGATCAACCGCGCCCACGAGCTGGGCCTGTCCGTGCTGCTGGACATCGTGCATTCCCACGCGGTCAAAAACACCGCCGAAGGGATCAGCGGGTTTGACGGGTCGGACGACCAGTTCTTTAAAGCCGGCCCGGCCGGCTATCATCCCGCGTGGGATTCCCGGGTGTTCGATTACGGCAAGACCGGCACGATCCATTTCCTTTTGTCCAATATCCGGTTCTGGCTGGAAGAATATCATTTTGACGGCTTCCGCTTTGACGGCGTGACCAGCATGCTGTATCACGACCACGGACTGGGTTCCGCTTTCATGAACTACAGCATGTATTTCTCCATGAACACGGACGTGGACGCGGTCACCTACCTGCAGCTGGCGATGAAGCTGACCAAGGAACTGAAGCCGGAGTCCTTCTGCATCGCGGAAGACATGAGCGGCATGCCGGGCATGTGCCGGCCCATTGAAGAAGGCGGCATCGGCTTTGACGCCCGCCTGGGGATGGGGCTGCCGGACTACTGGATCAAGACGATCAAGGAAAAGCCTTTCGGGCATTGGGACATCGGCCGGCTCTTCTACGAGATGGTCAGCCACCGCCCCGGTGAAAAGACCATCGCCTACGCCGAGAGCCACGACCAGGCGCTGGTGGGGGACAAGACGCTCATGTTCCGCCTGGCCGACAAGGAAATGTACTGGAGCATGAACAAGTCGTCGGAGAACATGGTGGTGACGCAGGCGGAGGCGCTGCACAAGATGATCCGTCTGGTGACGGCCACCGCCGGCGGCGACGGGTACCTGAACTTCATGGGCAACGAGTTCGGCCATCCGGAATGGATCGATTTCCCGCGGGAAGGCAACGGCTGGAGCTACGCCAAGGCAAGGCGCCTTTGGTCCCTTTCCGAAAGGGAGGACCTGCGGTACGTGGATCTGGGCCGGTTTGACCGGGCGATGATCCGGCTGCTGCGGGAGTATGATCTGCTGAGCGAGCCGTATGTGATGGGGCTGCTGCAGCATGAGGATCACCAGATCCTGATCTATGACCGGAAGGGGTGCCTGTTTGCCTTCAACTTCCATCCCTCCGAAAGCCAGCAGGCCCAGTTCGTGCCTGTGCCGGACACGGGGGATTACCGGGTGATCCTGAGCACCGACGACAAGCAGTTCGGCGGCTTCGGCAATATCTCGGACGATACGGTGTACACGTCCAAGCAGCAGCCGGACGGGCAGGGCTTCTACATCTATCTGCCTGCCCAGACCGCCGTGGTGCTGCATAAGGTGTGACAGGCCGCTTATACATGATTCTTTGATTCCCAGGAGGGTTTTTATGAAGCGCAGGACGATGGTCCTATTGTGCATCCTGACGCTGCTTGCATCTTTCTGCCTGCCTGCGGCCGGCGAGGGGCTGGCGTTTTCCATCTCGGACATCATCATCACCCCGGGCAGCAATGTCTCGATTTATTACGATCTGCCCCGGGACGGGACGCTGACCATTTCCCTGCTCAACGATAAGGATGAAATGGTGCTGGTGCTCCTCAACGCCCATCAGGAAACGGCGGGCTTTCATGAGGCTGTCTGGAACGGCCTGGCCCCGGACGGCACGCCGGTCCGGGAGGGCAGCTATAACCTGTGCCTGACGCTGGACGACATGTCGGTGAAGATGGCCGTGCTGATCGGCACGCCGGCCCAGACGTCGCTCACGTTCGACGCGCCGGCGCCCACGGAGGTGCCGGAGGATACGCGGGTGCTGGCCGCATCGGCGACAGAGGCGCCGCCGGAAGAGCCGGCGCCTGCGGAAGAGCCGCAGGAAACCCACGCGCAGCGGACCGCGATCACCCCGGCGCTTCGTTCCCAGGTCCATCCGGATCACGATCCGGCGGGCTGCTACTGGTGCACACCCATGGATATTGAGGACGAGGACGCCGTCTGGGCAATGCTGACCGCGCCGATCTATACGGTGGCGGAGAACCAGCGTTCCCAGCTGATCATCCGGGAAGCGCCGGACGATCAGTCGGCCGGCCTGGGCGTGGTGACCGGCTCTTCCATGGGGCTGCACGTCCTGGATATTCAGGACGGCTGGGCGCATGTGGAATGCTACTCCGCTTCCTTCCATGATTCCCGCGTCAAGGCCTGGAACGCGTATGTGACCGGCTATATTCCCAGCAGCGAAATCGTAAAGAAAACACCCAACCAGACCTACGGCATCGTCATCGACAAGCTGACGCAGACGCTGTACCTGTTCAAGGAAGGGCATCTGTTCTCCAAGCTGGCGGTTTCTACCGGTCAGTACAACAGCAGACAGCCCTACAACGAGACCCGTTCCGGCGAGTTCCTGCTGGTTTCCAAGGTGGGGCATTTCCAGTCGGACGCGATGATCTGCCGGTTCGCGCTGCGTTTTGATTCCGGCGATTTGCTGCACGAGGTGCCCCATGTTTTGAATGCCGACGGCGGCAGGAATTACAAGGCGACGGAATACAAGCTCGGTACCCGGGCCAGCCACGGCTGCATCCGCGTACAGCGCCTCAAGAACCCGGAAGGGGTCAACATGATGTGGCTGTACAACAACCTTGCCGTGGAGGACGCCCATGGGACCAAGCTGGTCATCTGGGAGGATTTCGAGGGCCGGACCATCGAAGTGCCCGCGGATGATACGCCGCTGTACTACAACCCCGACAGGGGCACCAACTACCATTCCGTGGCGGACTGCTCGGGCGTCAAGGAACAGTACCGTCCGCTGACCGCCTTTACCTACGGGGAGCTGGAACATTCCCCGTACAGCAAACTGACCCCGTGCCAGTACTGCAACCCGCCGCTGCGCGCAGGGGAAATCGAAAAGATCAACCAGGCCCATGAGCACACCTCGCCGGGCATGGTGGAAGACTATCATCAAAAATAATCCGACGATATACAGACGTAAAACGGGGCTGCCGCAGGTTTTCATGCGGCAGCCCCTGATCATTGCGCTCATTTTGAAATTGTTTATAGGATCCTCTGCCGGCGCGGAGGTCCGCGGTCAATCCCCGTAAATCCTGGGGACCCGTTTGCCGATCATGCAGGTCACTTCGTTCCGGTTCATATCCGCCCAGGCGGCAAATTCGTTCAGGGAGATGCCGTCTCCCAGCAGGACGGCGATATCGCCCGGGCGGACATCCGGAATGTCCGAAACGTCCACCATCATCTGGTCCATGCAGATGCGGCCCAGGACGTGCGCGCGGCGGCCGTGGATTTCCACCTGACCCGATTTGGAGAGGAGGCGGGGATAGCCGTCCACGTAACCGGAGGACAGGGTGGCCACCAGAGTATCCCGGGGGAGCGGGTCCTCCCCGTAGCCGACGCCTTCCCCGGCGGGTACGACAGCGACCCTGGTGACCCGGGCGCACAGGCGGACAGTGGCCTGACGGCGGTCAAAATGGGCGTAATCCGGCGGGACGTTGCCGTACAGGAAAGCCCCGGCGCGGACGTGGGTGTACTGATCCTCCGGCCGGCGCACCAGGCCGATGGAATCCAGCAGGTGAACCATCGGGAAAGTATGGCCGGCGGCCTTCAGGGTTTCCGCCTGGGCGCGGAACAGGGCGCACTGGCTTTCCGTCTGCGCGGGGCCGCGGAGCGCCAGATGGCTGTAGAGCCCTTCGTATTCGATGCTCGGCAGGGAAAGAACCGGGAGCAGACCGGACAGATCCGTAAAGCCCAGACGGTGCAGGCCGGTATCCAGCTTGACATGCACAAAAGCGGTCCGCTTCAGCCGGCAGGCCGTTTCGGAAATGCGCTGTAATTCCTCCGCGCTCTGGGCGGTCAGGCGGACCTTCCGCTGAATGGCCTCTTCCAGTTCGCACGGGGCGGTCACGCCCATGACCAGGACAAATGCATCCGGGATCGCCCGGATCAGTTCCTGCGCTTCGGAAAAACAGGCGACGGAAAAAAAGCGGGCGCCGGCGGCCCACAGCATCCGCGCGACAGGGACGGCGCCCAGACCGTAGGCGTCCGCCTTGAGGACACAGATCAGCCGGACGCCGGGCTTCAGCAGGCTTTCCGCTTCGCGGTAATTCCGGATGAGGCCGGTTTGCGAGATTTCCGCCCAGCAGCGGGCGCGGTTGTTATCCATTCTGGTACACCTTCCGGTACTGCGCGATTTCTTCCTGATTGCCCAGGACGAAATGCCCGGGCACCAGCTCTGTCCAGACAGGCGGATCGTCCTTGTAGTGATGGACGCTTTCGTCATATGTGATCAGCGAACGGCGCATGGCGGCATCCGGCGAGGGTTGGGGGATGGCGGACAGAAGCGCCTGCGTATACGGGTGCAGCGGGTGGGCGAAAAGCTCCTCGGTGTCCGACAGCTCCACCAGCAGGCCCCGGTGAATGACCGCGATCCGGTCGCAGATAAAGCGCATGACGGACAGATCGTGGGAGATGAACAGATAGGTCAGGCCCCGGTTTTGCTGCAGTTCGGCCATCAGGTTCAGCACCTGGGCGCGGATGGAAACGTCCAGCGCGGAGATCGGTTCATCGGCGATGATGAATTCCGGCTGCATGATCAGCGCCCGGGCGATGCCGATGCGCTGGCGCTGGCCGCCGGAAAACTCGTGGGGGAAGCGGCTGGCAAACTCGGGCAGCAGCCCGACTTCCCGCAGCGCCTGATCCACCCGCTGCTTTCTTTCCGCTTCGGAAATGCCCTTGGCCACGTTGTACAGCCCTTCCGAAACGATGTAATCGACCTTGGCCCGTTCGTTCAGGGAAGCCATGGGGTCCTGGAAAATCATCTGGATGCGCTGGGTGATCTGCTTGTCCAGCGCCCGGGATACCTTGCCGCTGATCTTCTGCCCGTCAAAATATACCTCGCCGCCGCTCAGGGGATAAATGCGCATGATGGCGCGGCCGATGGTCGTCTTGCCGGAGCCGGACTCGCCGACCAGGCCGAACGTCTCGCCCTTCATGATATCGAAAGAAACGCCGCGGACCGCTTCAAACCGGTGCCGGCGCTCTCCGAAGGTCACGTGCATGTCCCGCACGGAGATGAAAGGGGTGGAAGTCTCTGTTTGTGTCATGGTTTGAGTCCTGTGTGGGGGAGTGAGTTATTAGTGATTAGTGAATAGTGATTAGTGATTAGTGATTAGCGGATAGTGATTGGCGGATAGCGGTCCCTTCCTCATATTTCCCGGATCCTTTTCAGTACCTGCGGGGGGTCGGCTTTGGGGGCCCTTGGGTCCAGCAGCCAGGTGCGGGCCTTGTGGGTGGGGGAGATGTCGAAAAAGGGCGGGCGCTCGATGTAATCGGCCTTAAGGGCGTTTGGGTTGCGGGGGGCGAAGGCGTCGCCGACGATGGGGTGGTACAGGTTGGGCGGGGTGCCGCGGATGGTATAGAGCTGCTCTCCCTTGACGCCCAGCTGGGGCAGGGAAGAAAGCAGCGCCCAGGTATACGGGTGCGCCGGTTCGTAAAAGACCTCCCGGCAGGTGCCGATTTCGACGATGTCCCCGGCGTACATGACCGCCACCCGGTCCGCCACGTTGGCGACCACGCCCAGATCATGGGTGATGTAGATGGCCGTCAGGTGGTATTTGTGCACCAGGTCGTAGATCAGGCGGATGATCTGGGCCTGGATGGTCACGTCCAGGGCGGTGGTGGGTTCGTCGCAGATCAGGATCCGGGGACGGCAGGCCAGGGCGATGGCGATGATGACCCGCTGGCGCATGCCGCCGGAAAACTCGTGAGGGTACTGCCTGCGCCGGCGCTCGGGTTCGGCGATGCCGACGTCCGTCAGCAGTTCCACCGTGCGCTGACGCGCCTGAGCGCCGCGCAGCCCCTGGTGCAGCCGGAGGGCCTCTTCGATCTGCGCGCCGACGGTTTTCAGGGGGTTCAGGCTGGTCATCGGGTCCTGCAGCACCATGGCGATTTCCCGGCCGCGGATGGTCAGCCATTCCTTTTCGGTTTTGAACTGCGCCAGGTCCTTGCCGCTGTACAGGATGCGGCCGTGGTCGACCCAGCCGTTTTTGTCATTCAGGCCCATGAAGGCCTTGGTCAGGACGCTCTTGCCTGAGCCGCTTTCTCCCACGATGGCGAGGGTTTCCCCTTCGTACAGCTCCAGGGACACGTCCCGGATGGCATGCAGCACCTTGCCGCGCAGGCTGAACTTGATGTCCAGATGCTCCACCTGCAGGATGGGCGCCACTGGGTTATCAGTATCCATAAGCCCTCCTGTCACAGATGGTTCTTGGGATCGGCGGCGTCCGCGAAGGCGTTGCCGATGATGTAGAAGGAAATGGTGATGACCGAGAGCACGATGGCCGGGAAGATCAGCTGATAGCGCAGCGACGCCGAGGAGATCAGCTTGCGGCCCTCGTTGATGAGGTTGCCCAGGGAAGGCACGCTCAGCGGCAGGCCCAGGCCGATGTAGGTGATGAATACCTCGCTGCCGATGGCGCCGGGCACAGCCAGGGCCATGCGCAGCATGATGACGGAAACCAGATAGGGCAGCAGGTTGCGCATGATGATGCGCGGCGTACTGTTGCCCAGGCACCGGGAAGCCAGGTTGTAATCCCGGTCGCGGATGATGACCACCTGGTTGCGCACAAAGCGCGCCATCCCGACCCAGCCGGTCACCGTCATGGCCAGGATCAGCGTCTGCACGCTGGGGCGCATGATGTAGCTGACCAGGATCAGCACGATGGTGGTGGGGATGTTGTCGATGATGTTGTAGATTTCGGTCAGCAGCTTGTCCAGCGCCTTGACATAGCCCCACAGGACGCCGATGACGATGCCGATCAGGGACTGCAGGATGGCCACGACCACGCCGATCAGCAGGGAAGTGCGGGTGCCGGACCAGACCTTGGCCCACAGGTCCTGCCCGGCGCTGTTGGTGCCGAACAGGAAGGAACGGGTGTCGGGCAGCAGGCGCAGCTCCGCTTTTTCGTTTGTGACGGCGATATCGCCGTCCATGGTCAGCTGGCTTTTTTTCACAAACAGCGCGTCGCCGCCGCTGCTCAGGTCCTCCCGGGTGGAATACAGGCTCATGGGGAAGTTGGACTTGGCCGGATAAGGCACGGCGGACGGATCGTCCGGGAACTTGATCTTGGTGGTAAAGTCGTTGCGGACATAGCCTTCCTGCCCGGCGTATTCGACATAGCACCAGTCCTCCCCGTAGGAAAGGACGGTGAATTCCTTCCGGGGCTTGATGGAGGCGATGATATTGTCCACCGCGGCCCATTCGTCGTTGTCAAAGGGATGCGCCATCAGTTTGGTGCCGACGGGAACGGTGACGATTACGTTGGTCAGGGCGGGGGAGACGTTGCTCATCTGCCGGTGGGTGATGGGGTGGTTGATGATCACGTTGGCCTCGAACTGGTTGGGGAGCAGAGGCTGGATGCAGGTGAACAGCAGCAGCACGGCCAGCACCAGCAGGAAGCCCAGCGCCACGCGCCGCTTTAAAAAGCTGCGGAAGGTGCTGCCCCAGTAGGAATAATTGGAGTAGCCGCCGCGCTCCCCCTCGTC
>CAMJXZ010000075.1 GCA_946409855.1 uncultured Clostridia bacterium
GCCGGGCACGTAGATGCCGGGCTCCACCGTCATGGTGGTGCCGGCTTCCAGCACCTCGTGGCACACCGGGGACAGACGGGGATCCTCGTGAATGTCGATGCCGACGCTGTGGCCCAGGCCGTGGCCGAAATACTGGCCGTAGCCTTCCTTCCCGATGATGTCCCGGGCGATTTTATCCACATCGCTGGCGACCAGGCCGGCGTGCAGGGCGTCCTGCGCTTCCTGCTGGGCCCGGAGCACGATGCCGTAGATCTTTTTCATTTCGGCATCCGGCTCGCCCACGGCGACGGTGCGGGTCATGTCGGCGCAGTAGCCGCCATAGCGGGCGCCGAAATCCATGGTGATCATGTCGCCCTTTTCAACCTTGCGGCTGCCCGGAATGGCGTGGGGCAGGGAGCCGTTGGGGCCGGAAGCGACGATGGTGCTGAACGCCAGGCCCTGTCCGCCCAGGCGGAGCATTTCAAACTCCAGGTCGATGCGGATGTCGTTCTCGCTGACCCCGGGTTTGATGCGGGGCAGGATGTTGGCCAGCGCCCGGCAGGAAATGTCGCAGGCCTTGCGGATGCAGTCGATCTCTTCCGGTTCCTTGATGCGGCGCACCAGCTCCGCCTCCCCTTTCAGCGGAGTGAAGGTGAAGCCGGGCATGTCGTCCCGCATCTTTTCAAACCGGGCGACGGTGACCTCGTCCGCCTCAAAGCGGACGGCATGGATGCCGCGGGCGGACAGCACTTCGGCCGCCAGGGCCGCGTGGGACTGGCCCGTCCGGATCTCGCAGACCTCAAAGCCGGGCGCCTGACGGGTGACCTGCTCGGTATAGCGGAAATCCGTCACGATCGCCGACAGGCCGTCGGCGACCAGGGCAATGCCCTCCCCGGTATAGCCGGAGACGTAAAAGATATTGGAAGGCTTCGAAAGGAGGATCGCTTCCCCCGGCTGCAGCGCCGCCTTCGCCATGATTTTTGCTGTTCTGGTCATGTTTCAACCCCTTCCGTCCGCCCGCTCCGGGCAGACTTACAAATTATTATAGCACAGGAACCGCTGGCGCGCCACAGGAAATTGAAATTTTTTTGGGGCTTTTGCGCCGCCGGCGCCGGTTTTTCCGCTGTTTCCGGCTGCCGCGGCGGGAAGAAGCCGGGTGCGGACGCCTGAAGGCCGGGCAAAATGACGCCCCGGGAGCGCCCGGAACGGGTCCGTCCCAAAGAGAAGCCAAAAAAGAAAAAACCCCATGAACAGCGCTTCGGCTTCATGAGATATCTTCTTGCGGTCGTATTTCTTTCCGCTTTCGACCTTCCGGGTGACCGGAGGAAACGGCCAGGTCCGCCGCTGCCGGGCGTCCAGCGCCCTGCGGGCCTTTTTGCCCAGTTTCTCCCTGGGGATAAAACGGGTCATGGGATCACATCCTTTCTGTATTCATCCTCTGATGATCAGTCATCATCCGGCTCCCTCACGCGTGGATCGGCGCGTACCGTTCGCTCAGCAGCACTTCCAGCATGTGCTGAAGCGGCGTCGTGGAGCCGGTATACCTGTGCTTCATATGGTGGGTGGTGCGGCCGCTGGAGAGGGCCGTTCCCATCGCGTCGGACTGCACGGGCGTCTGCATCTGCCAGCTGTTCACGTTATGGAACACCACCGCGGGGACCTCGTAGCCGGCTTCCTCGAAAGCCTCCCGGAAATCCTCATAGAGATTCGCGTCCGGGTTGACGACGGAGCGGTTGAACTCCATATCCGAGTAAATGACCACCGCGGACGGCATTTCATCCTGCCCCGCTTTGGCACGGACGGCCAGGCGCAGCAGCATATTGTACACCGCTTCCAGGTTGGTGGAATCTCCCCATCTGGCGTTGTGGATGTTCGCCAGCTTTTCCCACAGCCGGCTGCCGCGGATCTTCATCATCTTCGGATGATCGCTGAAGGTGATGAATTTGTTGTGGAACGCGCCCTTGGCGTGTTCGGCGTGGAACAGGCCCAAAGCGTCCGCCAGCGTATGCGCGCCGTAGGCCATCATCGAGCCGGAGGTATCGATCACGCTGATGGCGTTCTCCGTGCCCACATAGCCGGGCAGGGCTTTCCACAGTTCCTCCGTATGGCTGATCCGATAAGAAGCGCGCTGCTGTTTCTGACAGAAAACATGTCTGGGGGGCGCGTACCTGCCGCAGATGCGGTACACCGCGTACCGGTGCCAGGAAAGAAGCACCCTTTTATAACCCGGGGCATAGGGGCTGAAGGGATGCTTCCATTTCGACGGATGGTCTTCGTCATATAAACCGACGAACTCAAGCCGCCTCATGGGCATCTGTTCCGTACGGCGGTTCAGGTTATAGTAATACGCTTTCCATCTGCGGCTCCGCTGCGACGCGTCTCCCCGGAAGAGATTGATCCTGCGCCATTCAGGGTGATTCGGCACGCGGCTCATGGTAAAGGGAATGAGCTTTCCCCACACAAAGCGGTGCGCGGGAATGACGTCTTTCGCGATTTCATACACGCCCGGATAGTATCCCCGTCCGCCCTGGCTGCTGTTATAGTCCATGAACTCAAAGCCGAAGCAGCCTGTCCGCCGGACGATCTGATCAGGCGTCAGCGTCGCCGCGTTCAGCTGCCGCCAGCCGCCGCGGACGCCCCGCATGAAGGCCTCATAGCGGTCACGGTCGTACTCGGTAAACAGCCTGTCGTATCTCAGAAGCGCCTGGGACGGCACGTGCTCGTACTGAATGCGGTCAAACTCCCGGCGGGTGACATAGTGCTCCGTCAGGCTGACGGCCGCCCGGAGCGGCGTCAGGATGGCCCGGTACTGTTTCTCGTCCAGGTTCAGAAGCTTCATCAGCACCCTGGCGTTGCCGCGGGTGCGGGCGCTGGAGGTGTTGGGCGAAGGCAGCCACTTGGCGCACAGGGAAATGTGGGCGCCGGTCTCGCCGTTTTTCCGGCGCTCCAGCGCCTCCATGTCCTGTTCCAGCTGTTCGCGGATGACGCGGACAGCTTCCTTTTCCGCCTTTGTACCCAGCAGGCAGATCAGGTCGTCCCATCGTCCGTATTCCGTGATCCAGCGCACGTTTTTGACCGCGGATTCCGGCCATTTCTTCGCCACTGTGCGGATCAGGGTGCGGAAGATGTTCCTTTCGCCGATGCCGCCCCGGATATCGCGGATGTAGAACAGCAGCTTCATGGCCAGCTCCGGGTTTTCCCGGTACGCTTCCACGAACTTCATGTTGACCCGGTCCAGACTGTGATCGCGCATGGCGCCGGCGATAAAGAACAGGTCCAGACATTTGTCGCCGGAAGAAGAGTAGGCCATGGCGCCCCCGGCGGTTGTGCACTGATACAGCAAATCGGCACAGTCTTCCCGTTTCGTTTTACCCATTGGTTTTTCCTCCTTTCCTCCGTGCTGACGGCATTCCAGCCGCCGCGGGAACCGCCTGCCGCTTCCGCTTCAGTGCCGCCGGGGCGGTGCTTCCCCCGGCCGGACATATCAGACGCCGCGCATTTGCACCTCTTCGCGCAGTATCCGTCCGGAAAAAAGCCGCGGGCCTTGCCGGGACCCGCACGGTCCAGGCGGGTATCTCAACCCGCCCGGCCGCCGCCTCTTTCCGGGAAGAACCTTCCTCGTTCCCCATGTCCTGAAGCGTCTGTTTTCAGGCCGTTCCCCCCGTTTCGGGAGGTGATCCTTGTCATTTTGGCAGAAGGGGCAACCTTGCGGCAGGGCTTCAAAAGTCCGCGCGTTCCCGGCCTTCGCGCCGCTCATTGTCCCGTTCCGTTCCAATGAAGCGGCAGCAGGAAATGCGCTTGTTCAGCCGTCCTGTCGCCGTTTGCCTGCCTGTCGCTGCGATTCATTGCCCCACCTTGGGCTGCGCTGCGGTTCCTGGCCACCGCCTGGGCTCTGTATTTTCCGCACAGCACACGGGGCGGCACCATCCAGAAGGGAAAGTCACGGAGCTGTGATAGACGCAAAGTAGGATGACGTCACATTCTGATTGCTCAAACAGACATCGAAAAAGCGCAATGATTCATTATTTGCCCATGGGCGACCGCACCTCCTTTACAGAACGGTTGCGGTGCTCGGGGGAATGAGTGCCTCGCAGCTGGGGCATGTCAACCGGCATAGCCATATCCGGGATTCAGCCCTGCTTTCTGCTTCGAGTGCTTCGCTGCTGACGCGCCTTCTCCGTTATAAGCGTCCCCTGGATGGGAAGCCAGCCTCCTGCCGGGCTTCCGTTTATGTCAAAGGGATTCTGTCCCTTCAACGTCTGTGATGATACCACGATTCCGCGTTTGAATCATGGAAAAAAAGATGCGAACCGGTCAAAGGGAAAGTGTTTTTCCCGGCGGCCGGCCGTCCCCGCTTACAGGTGTTCGGGGGACCGGACTGCCGTGCCGCCCAGGCTCCGCCAGGCCGCGACCCAGGCGTCGATCCGGTCAAAGCCGGACGTGAAGCGCAGCCGGACCGGCTGTTCCGACCCGTTGACGCTGTGCAGGACGGCCACCGTTTCCCCGAAGGTGAGCGAGGGCCGGTCCGACTTCTGCACGGCCTCGTACAGCAGGCGGGCGTACTCCCGGGTGCGCAGGGTGTTGTACGAGCGGAGAAGCACCACGGGCCGCCGGCTGGTTTCCCGGGGCAGGCAGGCCGCCGCCGTGCCGCCCAGCTCCCGCCAGGCCCGCAGGAAGGGCCGGATCTGTTCCGGCCGCCTGGCAAACGACAGGCGGTACGGGTTTTCCGGCGTGATGGTCCGGCATTGTTTCCGGCACTCATCCAGGCTGACCGAGGGCTGGCCCTCATGCAGCAGATGGGTAAACGCCGTCAGCTTTTCCGGGCTGACCGCCCGCAGCTCGACCACCGTGCGCTGCTTGCCGCCGCAAAGCGGACAGGCCGGGTCCCCGTTCTGCAAAAGCGCATTGCAGGCGTCGCAGCGCTGTTTGTCCGCCCGTACGACCGCCCGTTTGCCGCAGCCGGGGCAGATTTTCTCCTGATGCGGCGGCGCCCATCGGCCGCAGACGACGCAGCGCGTTTCCCGGTGATTCCGGACAGGCTTATATGGAACCGGATATGGTTTCATCTTCTCTCCCCCTTTCCCTGAGGCTGACGGCATCGCAGCCGCCGCGAAAACATCCGCGCGCGCCGATGGGCCGGGCCCGGGAAGGTGTTTTCCCGGACGTCATCCCTGCGGGGCAGGCCATTGCACCTGTCCTGCGCCCGCCGGCAGGCAGCCGCCGATACTCCTCCGCCTAAAGGAGAATCCGGCCGCTGACGGGCATTTCAGCCCGCGCGCCGCCGCGTGCCGCCTGCGGAGAACCTTCCTCGTTCCCCGATGCCTGCTCATGGAATGTACGGATCTTTTCCCCGTTTCGGGCAGGGACGAACGGCCGTCCGCCGCGTCCCCTTTGGTCCTGCCTAATCATCTCTCTGACGGAGACGCCGTCCCGCTTCTGACGGGCGCCCGTCTCCTGTTCCCTGTGACAGGATGCACTTTATCATGCGCCCGTGAAAACATCACGGAAAAAAAGCTGCGAACCGCGTGATATGCGGGATCTTTCAGGCATCAGGCGGGATGATCCCGGCGCGCCCAACGCAAAAATGACGGCGCGGCCGTGAAAGCCGCGCCGCCCTGGCAGCAGCCCGGAAAGACCGGGACCGCGTCTTATACTGATTTACACCCAATCCATGCACATCTGTGGGCGTCTTTTGCGCCATCTCTGTGTCTTCCGGGGCCTGCCGGCCCGCTGTTCGGTGAAAATGATCCACTGGATCATTTTCCGAGCCCTCACAGCCCTCGCCGACCTTCGGGTACGCTTTCGGATGCCTTCCTTGATATGACGCAAAATCCATCCCACATCTGCACATGTCTTAGATGAAAATCAGTATTAGAAATCCAGCGAAAAGTAGATCCACCAGTTGTTGTATGCGCCACTCATGCCGTTGGTGCCGGCCGCGTGCGGGATGTGGGAAAACCACCACTTCATGAACTGCCTGTGGTCCGACCCCCATTCCGCGCCGGTGACCGTCCGCTGCGCGCCGGTCAGATGGGGATAGTTCAGCCAGTCGTCACAGGTGGAAAGCACCGGGGAGGAATTGCCGTAATCGTAATCCGATACGGCGTTGGGCGGGTAGTGCACCATGCCCAGGCCCGCGCGGCCGGGCGCCGCCAGCTCATAGGCGGAGAATTTCTCCCAGTCCGTATAGTCTTCGTACGGCTTGCCGTAATCGGGAGAACCGAACACATAGTCCATGGTGCGCTCCATCCGGTGCCCGGCGTCGTGCAGCATTTCTGCGACCCCGCGCTCATAGTTGAACCCGTAGACCGTGAACCGTCTGCAGTTCCTGTACGTTCCCGGCCCGTTGATCCAGAAGGCGTTCCGCCCGAACATGCAGCTTTCGTACAGGCCGTTGCCGTGACAGGGACCGGTAAAGATCCACACCTCGTCGATTTCATCGCTGCCGACCCGTTCCACGACGCCGAACCTTTTCAGGCACCCGTCGTAATCGAAATTGAACCCGTGGTCCTCCCAGCGGCTGTCTGTCCAGTACGCGCCGCCGGTGGCGGCGTTGGTTTCCATCAGCAGCCGGTAATACTCATCCAGGCTGTAGCCGAAACCGTCCCTGCCGGCGGGCAGTTCCCCCACGTCGATCCAGTCCGCGATTTCATAGGTCAGATACCCGTGGCTCGCTTCATACATATCGGAGATATAGACGGCGGCCAGTTCACGCGGGTTGTTCCAATGGGACATCAGCTCATGCCATCTCCTGCCGCCCGCCGCCTCGAATACCGGGTCGTAATTGATCACCATCACCCGGTACGTCCTGGGCGCAAAGGCCGGGAAGGAAGAGCCTGTCCGGTCGACGGTGATGGCCGCGCGTTCGTTGGGGCCGTTTCCGTTGTCCGCGCAGACCCAGACATAGTGAACCGCGCCGTCGGAAAGGTACGCGTCATATGCCGGCGCATCTGGATCCAGGCCTTCCGCCGCGGTGTACGTCATATACACGGCCTCCGCCAGGTCCTGCGTTTCCGAGGTATACACCCGGTAGCCTTCCGCGCCGGGCACCGGATCCCAGGACAGATGCACCCAGGCATCCCCCGCCGCCTCCCAGCGCAGGTTTTCCGGGGCTGGAAGGGGTATGATGGGCTCCGGACTAAGAAAGGTCTGTGCTGCGCCGCCCAAAACATCCTCGATTTCAAATATGAAATAGTACTTTATCCCGATCTCAGCGCCGATCATGATGGATTGGCTGTGCAGTTCAAAGAAGGCAGGATTCTCTCCCTGTTCCATCTGGGCTGCCTTGCCAAAGGCAAACCGATAGGACGCGGCCCCTTCCACCGGTTCCCATGTGACCTGGTAGGTATCAGTCGCAACCTGCTGCACGTCAAAAACAGGACAGATATCCAGCATGACTTTCAGGTCATTCTCTACCGCGTACTGCATCCCATAGCTGTTATACGGCGTATAGATTGCCAGGTGTTCCCTGCATCGATCGAAAGCCTGGCGACCGATGGACTTCACACTGGCCGGGACACCGACAAACGTCAGACTGTCACAGGAATAAAAAGCATAATCACCGATCGACTGTACGCCGTCTTCCAGCCAGACTTCCCGAAGCCGGTCGCAGTCGTCGAAGGCCTGCAGCCCGATGGACCGGACGGTGCCGGGGATGGATACTTCCGTCACCCCGCTCTGATGGAACGCGAACGCCCCGATCTCTTCCAGACCCTGCGGAAGCACGACTTCCTCCAGCGACGCGTCCCCGCGGAACGCTTCTTCTTCAATGGCCCTGAGGCCTGCCGGCAGTCTGGCCGTCCAGGCCCGGGCGCCGCCTGCCGCCAGGCAGATGCAGCAGGCCAGGAACATGGCCGCGAAAACCATTCTGCCGTTCAGCACATTCCTGCAGCTTTGGTTCATTTTTATCCTCCCTCATGTAAATCATGTCCGTTTACGGAGCCTCTTCCGGCTCCAGTTTTGACAGCGTCCCGGCTGCTGCTTCCGAGCCCGCTTCCGCGGCTTTGCGCAGCCAGGCCATGGCCGTTTCTCTGTCCTCGGGAACGCCCTTTCCTTCCAGATACGCGACACCAAGCAAACGCATTCCTTCCGGCGAACCCGCCTCGGCCGCCTTCCGCAGCCACGCAATCGCTTCTTTTCCGTCAATCAATTCTATATTTTCGAAAATAAACAGCGACCCGATATACGACATGGCATTCGTGCTGCCGGCCTCCGCCGCTTTCAGAAACCAGGCCATCATCATGTCGTCAGTGTCCACCCCGGTGAAATGATTCCAGTAATACTCGTACAGTATGCCGATTTCGAACATGGCTTCCGCGTTTCCGGCCTCCGCCATCCTGCCGAACCATGCCAGCGCCTGGTCGATATTCCCCATGATCCGATAGCAGGTCCCTACCCAAAGCTCCGCCTCCGCGTGGCCAAGGGCCGCGGCTTTCCGGAAATACTCCAGCGCCTGCTCAGTATCCTCCACAACGCCGTTGCCGAAAATGTAATCCTGGCCCAGCCGGTACAGCTGATCCGGATCGTCTTCCCTGGTCAGCATGGCCTGGCCGTCCACCACCACCAGCTTCGCCTGGCCGCCGTCCGCCGTTTCATCATCCGGATCAAAACCCACGCCTTTGAGCAGCCACCGCCGGCCCTGCTGATAATCCTTCTCTACGCCCTCGCCGTACATGTACATATTGCCCAGCCAGAGCATGGCCGTCTGATTGCCTGTCTCCGCGGACTTCCGCAGCCATACCGCTGCCTGCGCGTTATCCTGCGGGATCTGATCGCCGCTTCTGTACATCCTGCCAAGCTGGAACATGGCGTCCTCCTCTCCCTCTTCCGCCGCCCGGCGGAACCAGGAGAGCGCCTGCTCATAATCCGGTTCCATGCCCTCTCCGTTATAGCACATCAGGGCCAGATCATACATCGCCCGGGCGTGCCCATGCTCCGCCGCCCGCTCAAACCAGTAACGCGCCTTTTCATAGTCCGTACCGCTCGCGGTGACGCCGTTGACATACAGGACGCCCAGGGTATTCATGGCATCCGCATCATCCAGTTCCGCCGCTTTTTCCAGCCAGTACGCAGCCTGATCATAGTCCGCCGGAACACCGTCCCTGCCGCAGTACATACCGCCGAGCAGGAACATGCAGCGAGCATTGCCCGCTTCGGCGCCTCTGCGCGCCCAGTCCAGGACCTGCTGCGGATCCGCTTCCACTCCTTCTCCGAGCAGATACATGCGCGCCACCTGGAACATCGCTTCCGGGCTGCCCAGTTCGGCAGCCTGAACAAAAAGTTCAAACGCTTTGACGCAATCCTCTTCCACGCCGTCTCCATTAGCGTACCGCTTGGCCTGAGCGCAGATTTCTTCGGCATCCGTTCCGTATGTTTCCGCAAAAGCGGGACAGACAGAAACCAGCAGCAGCGCGGCGAGACAGAGCGACATCCATTTTTTCATCATCATAAACCCCTCTTTCTGTTTGGTGGTCAGGGACTGCCGCGGGGAAATGACCCGCGGCAGTCCCGGGTATCCGAAACTGGCAGCTGTGTCATCGGGCATCCCGCGGGATCAGCGGCTGACCAGTTTGGTCAGGCCGGAGGAAATCCAGACCGGCTGATTGTCCACGCGGATGCAGTACCAGGTATTGCCGTTGGTGCCGGTGGCCATGTCCTGGATCACGTACCGTTCCCGGAAATGTACCGTCTCCACATACCGGAACTCGGTGCCCGGGCCCGTGCGGCCCCGGCCGCTGGAAGCGGTGATCTCGATGGTGCAGCCGATCACATCCCCGGTGACCACGTGGCTGGCCCCGTCGATTTTGAGCTTGTCCGCCTGGATCCAGCCGATCATCGGCGCGTACGCGTCCGCCCGCGTTTTGAGCAGCACCCAGACCACGCCGTCCCGGACCGTATAATCCCCCACGTGGTAGTTGGTCACCGTTTCCGCCCGGCCGACGCAGCGCCACCCGGCCGGAGAATCGTAGATGGGGCTGTCGTACATCACCCAGCAGCTGTTGTCCAGGATGCTGTCGCGGAACGACGTCCCCATGCTGTTCCGTTCGTACCCGCACTTAACGCAGCGGCCGCCCCTAAAGGTATGCTGTTCAAAGTGCACGCCGTCCCGGCTGTGATGCGCCTCGGCGATGAAGGCCCATTCGGCCAGCGCCTGAACGGGGAGCAGCAGGAAGAGTGCGAGGGCCAGCGTGATCGTCATGATTTTTTTCATTTCGGTTTCTCCTTTCCGATGGACTTACGTTTTTTTGATCCCGATCGGCATCACCGGTTCTTCTGGCCACAGTATAGCAGGCCGGCGGGGGCGGTCCGTGAAAACGCTTTTCCCCTGCATGGAATCAAAAAAAGCCCCCGGAGGGGCAGATACGCGGAATATCCTTCATTCGCCGGGAACCGGTTCCGGCTGATAGCTTTTTTCGATCACGTCGTTGTAGGTTTCCAGGGGGGAGACGGACAGCATGCACATCAGCACGAAGCACTCGTAGGGGTTCGTCACATAGACCGGACCCATGAAACAGTCCGCCAGGATCCGGTTGGTGGACTCGATGAAGCGGATATAGCGCTTCTGCGGGTTGGGCTCCTGTTCCACCTGGAGAGAGTAAATCAGGAAATTCAGGGTGATCAGGTCAAAGCGCTCCGGCTCGGTCTTGCGCAGCAGGATGTCGTTGATGCGCTTGCGGCTGAAGCGCTTGCCGTCAAACTGGGCGTGCAGGGTGGACTCCCGGGCGGAAATCAGGTTCCCGTTTTCACTCATGGGGATGGCGGAACAGAGGATGCGCTCCAGATCGCTTTCGGAAACGTCCTCCCAGCGCTTCCGGTCCGTCCCGGACAGGGCGAAGACCAGGTGCCGGGCCTGGTCGTACAGGACGCTGAACCGCTCAAAGGACACCTCGTCCGGCCGGCTGCCGCCCTGTTTTTTCAGCCCCATCAGCGCGTTCATCAGCCGGACGTCCTCCTGGGCCGTGGCGCCGGATTCCGCGCGTCCCTGGGGCTGGGCGTCATAGATCAGCCGCAGGTCCGGATGGTCCGGGTCCAGCTGTTCGTAAATCTGCCAGAGGCGGCGGAACTTGTAAAAGCCATAGCCGTGCTGATAGCAGTATTTGCAGACGGCCTCCAGGGCGTTGCGGTCGTTGAGCATCGGCTCCAGGAGGGCCTTGTAGAGGAATTCGTTCACTTCCTCCGCGCTCATCCGGAGCCCGAAGCCCAGCAGCAGCACCGCCTGCCGCTTGACGCTCTGCTGGGTCAGCCAGTTTTTGGCCAGGGCGCTCAGCTTGGCGGTGGT
>CAMJXZ010000076.1 GCA_946409855.1 uncultured Clostridia bacterium
GGGAATTCTTTATTTAAATATATTCATATATTCAGCAAAACCCGCCGGGCATTCCCGGCGGGCTTTTATATGGAAGCGGACGGCCCGCTCCCGATCCGTTATTTGGATCAGATGTTTTCAAAGAACGCCTGCCCGTTTTCGTCGCGCAGGATGCCCATCTCGTCAAAATGCAGCGGCGTCGGCGCGGTCTTCATGTACTTGAGTATCTCGTCCATGCGGACGGATTCGGCGAAGGTCATCAGCGTGAACGCCACGCCGTGCTTGTGGGCCCGGCCGGTGCGGCCGATGCGGTGCAGGTAGTACTCGTTCTCGTTGGGGAGGTCGAAGTTGATCACGGCTTCCACGTCGTCCACGTCGATGCCGCGGGCGGCCACGTCGGTGCAGACCAGGATGGCCAGCCGTCCCCGCTTGAACTTGGCCATGATCTCGCTGCGCTTGTTCTGGGCGATGTCCCCGTGCAGCTCGTCGGCGTCAAAGCCGTTCTTCTGCAGCATCGCGCAGAGCCGGTGGGCCATGAACTTGGTGTTGGTGAAGATCATCACCCGGTGATAGACGTCGGAATCCATCAGGTATTCCAGGCGCTCGTACTTTTCCTCCTTCTGGACCTTGATCACGTACTGCTTGATCTGCGGGCGGTTTTCATTGACGGCCTGCACGGTGATCTGCGCCGGATCGTGCTGGTACTTCCAGGAGATGGTCATCACGTCCTGGCTGGTGGTGGCGGAGTACATGACAAACTGCCGGCTCTGGGGCACCCGGTCGATGATGCGGCAGACGTCCCTGATAAAGCCCATGTCGAGCATCTCGTCCGCCTCGTCCAGCACCAGGGTATGCACCCGGCTCAGCGAAAGGCTCCGGCGCTCCAGGTGGTCCAGCACCCGGCCGGGGGTGCCCACGATGATCTGCGGCTGCTGGCGCAGCTCCTCCAGCTGGCGGTGGATGGACTGGCCGCCGTAGAGCACGGCGATGCGCACCTCGGGGATGTAATAGGCCAGTTTGCGCAGCTCGTCCCCGATCTGCATGGCCAGCTCCCGGGTGGGCGCCAGGACCAGCTCCTGCACTTCCGGTTCATTGGGATACATGTATTCCAGCATGGGGATGCCGAAGGCGCAGGTCTTGCCGGTTCCGGTCGGCGCGATGCCGATGATGTCGTGTCCCTGCATCATCAGGGGGATCGTCTGCTTCTGGATAGCGGTCGCTTCATGGAAGCCCATCCGCGCCAGCGCCCGCAGCACCTGCACGGATACGTCCAGCCCCTCGAACCCCGTTTCCGGGATCGGGCTGTCGTCCGCCATTTCCTCGGGCGTGGCCTTGTACTGGCCGGTCGGCTGGGCCGTTTTCCCCGCCGGCTTTTTGGCGCGGGAGCGCTTGCGGGGCGCCCGTTTCCTTTGCGGCTTCTCCGTCTGCCCGCCGGACGCTTCTTTGGGGAATTGGGTTTTTTCGGGCTTTTCGTCGCCCGATTCTGTTTTCTTTTCTTCTGGCACTTTGATTCCTCTTTTTGTTTCTTTCGGTTGGTTGTATTCTGTTCCGCATGCCATTATATCAGCCCCGCGCTGTTCTGTCAAAAAAAGTTCTTATACTTGTCCGTTTGCTTCCCTGGTGCTATAATAAGGCCTGTCAACCGGACGATGGGAGGAACTGACGATGAAAGAAGCAAGACCGGACCAGCTCTGGACGATCCCCAATGTGCTGACCATGATCCGCCTGGCGCTGATCCCGGTGTACTGGGTTCTGATGGTGCAGGGAAAAACCTACTGGGCGCTGGGCGTGTACCTGACCGCTTCCCTGACCGACCTGGCGGACGGGTATATCGCGAGAAAATATCACCAGATCACCAATTTCGGGAAGCTGATGGACCCGGTGGCGGACAAGGTGATGGTGCTGTGCGTCATGCTGTCGATGATCCTGCCCCTGGGCGGCCGGGAGCCGGTGCTCCCCTGGGCGCCCTTCATCATCCTGCTCGCCAAGGAAACGCTGATGATCCTGGGCGGGGCGTACATGCTCAAAAAGGGCGTGGTCGTCTACGCGCTGAAGATCGGCAAGATCGCCCAGTTCCTGATGGTGATGTCCCTGATCGCCTCCTTCTTCCACGAACAGTTCACCGCCTGGGGCTTCCCGCTGCACCTGTACCTGCTGTGGGCGGCCGTCGCGCTGACCATCTGCGCGCTGGTGTTCTACGCCGCGCAGTGCCTGAAAAAGCTCCGGGAGATCCGGCAGGAAAGCTGAAAAGGGCTCAGGGCAAATACAGATCATGCTTCAGGAACCGCCGCGATAAATCCCGCGGCGGTTTCTCCGTTCCGCCTTATGGAGCCGCCGGACGCCCGCCGTCCGGCAGCCTGTTTTTCCATCTGTCTTTTCAAACGATTTCTTTGCAATTTCCGCGGATTGGGTGTATAATATTGGTGTGTGACCTTTTTTAAAGGCAGACGCTTTGACGATTTGTTTTCCGGAGGATAAAAATGCCTTATGATCTGACCACGCCGCTGGTCATCGCCATCTCTTCCCGCGCCCTGTTCAATCTGGAAGAAGAAAACAGGATCTTTGAAACGGAGGGGCTGGCGGCCTATACCCAATACCAGCTGGAGCATGAAAAGGACATCATCCCCAAAGGGGCCGCCTTCCCGCTGGTGGAAGCCTTCCTGCGCCTGAACGAACTGACCAAGACCCGCCGGGTGGTGGAAGTGATCATCGTTTCCCGCAACAGCCCGGATACCAGCCTGCGCATCTTCAACGCCGTGGCCGATTACGGGCTGGACATCACCCGGGCCGCCCTCGTCGGCGGGGCGGACGTGACGCCCTACCTGCGCTCCTTCCATACGGACCTGTTCCTGTCCGCCTACGGGCCGGACGTCAAGCGGGCCGTGGACGAAGGCATCGCCGCCGGGCAGATCCTGACCGGCGTTTCCCACGCCGAGGCGGAAAAGCGGGTCGACCAGATCCGCATCGCCTTTGACGGGGACGCGGTGCTCTTTAACGCCGAGGCCGAGCGGGTCTTCCAGCACAAGGGCCTGGAAGCCTTCACCCGCCATGAGCAGGACAAAGCCAAAGTGCCGCTGCAGAAAGGGCCTTTCGCCAATTTCCTGATGACCCTGTCCAACATCCAGGCCCTCTTTCCGGACCGGGAGAACGCGCCGATCCGCACCGCCCTGGTCACGTCCCGCAACGCCCGGGCGCTGGAGCGCCCGCTTTTGACCCTCCGGAACTGGGGCGTCCGGGTGGACGAGGCGTTTTTCCTGGGCGGGGTTTCCAAGAAGGAAGTGCTGGCTTCCTTCGGGGCGCACATCTTCTTTGACGACCAGCACGCCCACACCGACCCGGCCAGCGAGGTCGTCCCCTCCGCCGTCGTCCCCTACCGCGCGGGCGACGACCCGGCGGAATGAACAAAGCCCGGCCGTTTTCCCCCGTATCGCCGTCCCTTCCCCGACCTGACAGGAGGTTCCGACATGCTGATCACCGAATATTCCGCCTTGTCCGAGGGCGGGAAAAACTGGTCCCGCGCGTTTTCAGAAGCGATCCGCGCGCTGCGCGCGCAGGGCGGCGGCGTGCTGACCGTGCCGCCCGGCGTCTACGAAACCGGCCCCATCCAGCTGTACAGCGGCGTCACGCTGGACGTTCAGTCCGGCGCGGAGATCCGCTTTCTTCAGGATCTCGGCGCGTATCCCCTGGTGGACATTGAGTTTGAAGGCATCCCCGGGAAGGGCTATATGCCCTGCCTGTACGCCAGGGACGCGCGGAACATCGCCGTCACCGGCTTCGGCACGCTGAACGGCCAGGGCAGCTACTGGTGGCAGCTGTTCAAAGGCAAGCAGCTGGAGTACCCCAGGCCCTACCTGGTCTGCTTTGACAGCTGCGCCGACGTTACTCTGGAAAACGTCACCCTGACCCAGTCCCCCTGCTGGACGGTGCATCCCCTGCGCTGCGAAAACATGGTGATCCGTGGCATCCGCATCAAGAACCCGGCCGATTCTCCCAACACCGACGGCATCGACCCCAACGGCTGCCGGAACGTCCGGATTACCGACTGCACCATCGACGTGGGCGACGACTGCATCGCCGTCAAATCCGGCACGGAGGACACGGTCGATCCCAGCCCTTCCGAAAACATCATTATCGCCAACTGCCATTTCCTGCACGGGCACGGCGGCGTGGTGCTGGGCAGCGAAATGTCCGGCGGCATCCGGAACGTGCTGGTGACCTCCTGCGTGTTCGTCGAAACGGACCGGGGCATCCGCCTCAAGACCCGCCGGGGCCGGGGCGGCGAGGTGGCCGGCATCCAGCTGGACAACCTCATCATGGAAAAGGTCATGTGCCCCTTCGTGTTCAATATGTATTATTTCTGCGGCAAGGGCGGCCGGCTCCCGGAGATTCAGGACAAACGCCCCCGCCCGGCCGACGATACCACCCCGTCTCTTCGGGACGTCCGGATCTCCAACGTCACCGCCCGCCGCTGCGGGGCCTGCGCCGGCTTCTTCTACGGCCTGCCGGAACGCCCGGTGGAGGGCGTGACCCTGCGCAACGTCCTGGTGGAAATGGATGAAACGGCCGAGGCCGCCTGCCCCGCCATGATGAACGACTGCCCGAGCATGAAGGGCCGGGGGTTCTATCTGCGCAACGCCCGCCGGGTGGACCTGAGCGGGGTCACGGTCCTGGGGGTGCAGGGGCCGCTGACGGACGCCGACGACAGCGTCCGGACGGACGATTGACATGGAGCCGACGGAGCGCCCGATGAAGCAGATCCTTCTGGAAACCGCCGGCGGTCAGACCGAGCTGGCCTTACTGGACGGCCGGACGCTGACGGATTACCGCGCCTACCCCGGCAGCGGGGTCTTTTCCGAGCAGATCTATCTGGCCCGGGTGGACCGGGTCGCCAAAGGGATGGCGGCCGCTTTCGTGGCCCTGCCGGACCGGCAGACGGGCTTCCTCCCCCTGGACGAAGCGAAGCGCCCGCTCCGCGGCGGGCAGACCGTGCTCGCACAGGTCCGGAAGCCCCCCGTCGGTGAAAAGGCCGCCTATCTGACCGAGGACATTTCCCTGGCCGGCAGGTACGTACTCCTCCTGCCCAGGACGGATAAAACCGCCGTTTCCTCCCGGGTGACGGACCCAAAGGAAAAAGAACGGCTTTCGGCCCTCGCCCGGGCGCTCGCGCCGGACGGGATGGGCCTCATTCTCCGGAAGGAAAGCGTGCACGCTTCCCCGGAAGAGATCCGGCCGGAAATCGAAGCCCTCGCCGCCCTGTGGCGCCGGCTTTCCGCCGAGGCTGAACAGAAGGCCGCCCCGGCCCTCATCTGGAACGGACGGACGCCCCTGGAGCGCGCCCTGGACGACTGGGAAACGCCGGACCGGGTGACCGCCGACCGGCCTGTCAGGGATCTGCCGGGCATCCCCTGCGAGGTGTCGGACCATCCTTTCGCCCTGTATTCCGTCCGGGAGCAGCGCAGAAAGCTGACAGACCGGCGCGTCTGGCTGCCGGGCGGCGGGTTCCTGGTGGTGGACCCCTGCGAAGCCCTGACGGTCATCGACGTCAACACCGGGAAGGACACCGGCAGGGGCGCGGACCGGGAGACGCTCTTCCTTCAGACCAACCTGGAAGCCGCCCGGCTGATCGCCCGGCTGCTCCGGGTCCGGGGCGTCGGGGGCATCGTCATCATCGATTTTATCGACATGCGGGAGGACGCCTCCCGGGAACAGGTGCTTTCATGCCTCCGGGAAATCACCCTTTCCGACCCGGTCAAGTGCGTCATCCACGGCTTCACCTCCCTGGGGCTGGTGGAAATGACCCGCAAAAAAAGCGGATAAACGCAAAGCGCCGGGGCGCGGCATCCCCGTTTCCCCGCAGGATATCCCCATTTGATTTCTCCGATGGAAGGAACAGCGCATGATAAGAAAGATCACCGAAGAGGAACTCCTTGCCCAGCAGGCGTACGTCCGGGCGTTCCGGCATCTGCCCGGCCGGCCGGAGACCTACCATATCGTCACCTACGGCTGTCAGATGAACGCCCACGATTCCGAAAAGCTGGCGGGCATGCTGGAAGCAATGGGCATGACCGCCGCCCCGACCCGGGAAGAGGCGGACTTTGTGCTGCACAACACCTGCTGCATCCGGGACAACGCCGAACGAAAGGCGCTGGGCAACGTCACCTGGCTCAAGGAGATCAAGAAGATCCGGCCTTCCCTGCTGATCGGCGTCTGCGGCTGCATGGTGCAGGAAAAAGGCATGGCGGAAAAGATCCTGAACCAGTACCCCTTTATCGACCTGGCCTTCGGCACCGGCAACCAGTACAAGCTGCCGGAGCTTCTGTACCGGGCCGCGGAAAAGCGGGAACGGGTCGTGGCGGTGGAGGAAGAGCAGTCCACCCTGGCCGAAGGGCTCCCCATCCGCCGGGAAAGCCCCTGGCAGGCCTATGTGACCATCATGTACGGCTGCAACAACTTCTGCACCTACTGCATCGTCCCCTACGTCCGCGGCCGGGAGCGTTCCCGGGAGCCCGGGGACATCCTGCGCGAGGTGGAGCAGCTGGTCAGGGACGGCACGAAGGAGATCATGCTGCTGGGCCAGAACGTCAATTCCTACGGCAGGGAGCTGGCCGGCGGCTGGACTTTTGCGAAGCTCCTCCGTGAGGCGGCGAAGACGGGCATTCCCCGGATCCGCTTCATGACCTCCCATCCCAAGGACCTGACCGACGAGCTGATCGAAACCATCGCCCAAACCCCTTCCGTCCAGCGGCATTTCCATCTGCCCGCCCAGTCCGGCAGCGACCGGATCCTGAAAGCGATGAACCGGCACTATACAGCGGAAAAATACCTGGACCGCGCCGAAGCGCTCCGGGCCGCCGTCCCGGATATCGGGCTGACGACCGACCTGATCGTCGGCTTTCCCGGCGAAACGGAGGCGGATTTTGAGGACACCCTTGCCCTGGTGGAAAAGGTGGATTACGACAGCGCCTTCACCTTTATCTACAGCCCCCGGGTGGGCACGCCCGCCGCGTCCCTCCCGGACCAGATCCCCCCGGAGGTATCCGCCGAAAGGATCGACCGGCTGATCAAGGCGCAGGAGCAGCACACCGAAAAGCGTCTGAACGCCCTGATCGGCACCCGCCAGGAAGTGCTGGTGACCGATTTTTCCCGGCGGGACGAAACCATGATGACCGGCAAGTGCGGCCGGAACATCAGCATCAACTTCCGGGGCACCAAAGCGGACATCGGCAGAATCCTGCCCGTCCGTGTCGTATCCGCCGGCAGGACGACCCTGCGCGGCGAGAAAGAGATTCAGGAGGCTTCCCATGAGTGAAGCGGTGATGAACAAGGCGAAAGAACTGGCGCGGCTGATCCGTTTCAGCCCGGAATATATCTGCATGATGGCGGCCCAGGACGCCGCGGCCCAGGAACCGGCGCTGGAAGAGCTTTCCCGGCTGTACGACGACAAGCGCCGGGAAGTGGAGGACATGACCCTGCAGGACGATCCCGATTACGAGCAGATCATGGCCGCTTCCCGCGAGCTGGAGGAGATCCGGGCGCAGTACAACGCCCATCCCCTGGCGCAGGCGGTCACGCAGGCCCGCAGGGACTTTTCCGCCATGATGAACGAGGTCAACCGGGAACTCAAGGCCGTCCTCAATCCCAACGGGCCGGACCTGCCCGCCGGCTGCAGCGGCAGCTGCTCAAGCTGCTCCGGCTGCAGCTGAAAAGCCCCTTCATCCCGGCGATTTCATGAACGGAAAGGCAGTATAAACCGATGGCCACGCTCTCCCCGATGATGCAGCAGTACATGCGCATCAAGCAGAACAATCCCGAGCCGCTGCTGTTTTTCAGGGTCGGGGATTTTTACGAGACCTTTTTTGACGACGCCCTGACCGCCAGCCGGGAGCTGGAACTGACGCTGACGGGGAAGGACTGCGGGCTGGAAGAGCGCGCGCCCATGGCCGGCGTACCCTACCACGCGGTGGACAGCTACGTCACCCGCCTGATCGAAAAGGGCTACAAGGTGGCCATCTGCGAGCAGCTGGAAGATCCAAAAACGGCCAAAGGCCTGGTGGACCGGGACATCATCCGCATCATCACCCCCGGCACCGTCACGGATTCCGCCTTTATCGGCGAAAAACGGAATAACTACCTTTTATCCGTCTGCCTGAGCGGCAAAAAGGCGGGGCTCAGCTGGTGCGACGTGTCCACCGGGGAAATGTACGCCCGGGTCACCGTGAACACCGAAAAGGACCTGAACGGCGCGCTGGCCGGCATCGCCCCCCGGGAAATCATCACCAACGACCAGCCCGCCCTGGAAAAGAGCGCCAAAGTGCTCTGCTCCGCTTATCCCGCCGCGCGCTTCCGCCCCCAGGAAGCCCGGGAAAAGCTGCTGGCCCATTTCGGCGTCAGCTCCCTGATCGCCCTGGGGCTGGACCAGTCCATGTCCCCGGCCGCCTGCGCCGCCGGCGCGCTGATGGCCTATCTGAGCGACACCCAGAAAAACGCCCTGTGCCACATCACCCGGCTGACCGTCGTTTCCGCCCAGGATACCATGCCCCTGGACACGGCCACGCTGCGCAACCTGGAGCTGACGCAGACCATCCAGGGCCAGTCCGGCAAGGGCAGCCTCCTTTCCGTGCTGGATCGGACAGTCACCGCCATGGGCGGACGGCTCCTCCGGGCCATGGTGGAACAGCCCCTGGTCAACCGTGAAAAGATCGAGGAAAGGCTCAACGCGGTCTCGGCCTTTTTCGGCCAGCCCGTTCTGTCCGAGGAGCTGCGGCAGTGCCTGACCAAAGTCTACGACATGGAGCGGCTTTTGTCGAAGGTATCCTACGGTTCCCTGAACCCAAGGGACTGCCTCGCCATCGGCCGGTCGCTGGACCAGGTGCCCCGGGTGCTTTCCCTGCTTTCCGGCCTGGACGAGCAGGCGCTCCGCCCGGTCACGGAAACGCTGGACCCGCTCCCCGAGCTGGCCGCCCTCCTGGCCGCCGCCATCTCGCCGGACGCGCCGCTGTCCCCGCAGGACCCGGGCGTCATCCGGGAGGGCTACAACGCCGAACTGGATGGGTACCGCCAGGCCGCCGTCCAGGGGAAGCAGTGGCTTTTGGACCTGGAAACAAAGGAACGGGAACAGACCGGCATCAAAAACCTCAGGATCCAGTACAACCGGGTTTTCGGCTATTACATCGAGGTCACCAAATCCAATTACAGCCTGGTGCCGGACCGGTTTATCCGCCGCCAGACGCTGGCCAACGCCGAGCGCTTCACCACCGCGGAGCTCAAGGAGCTGGAAGCCAGGATCACCGGGGCGGAAGAGGACATGCAGAAGCTGGAATACACCCTCTTTGACGCCGTCCGCAGGGAGATCGCCGCGCAGATGGAGCGCCTGCAGCGGACGGCCGGCGGCCTCAAGCTTCTGGACGCCCTGCTTTCTCTCGCGCAGGCCGCCCGGGAAAACGATTATGTGCGGCCGTCGCTCAATGAGGAAGGCCGGCTGGACATTCAGGACGGCCGGCATCCGGTCGTCGAAAAAATGCTCCGGGACGAGCTGTTTGTGCCCAACGACACCCATATGGACGGCGAGCAGCGCATGCAGATCATCACCGGCCCCAACATGGCGGGCAAAAGCACCTACATGCGGCAGGTCGCCCTGATCGTGCTGATGGCGCACATGGGCTCCTTTGTCCCGGCGCGCGCGGCGAATATCCCGCTGGTGGACGCCGTTTTTACCCGCATCGGCGCGTCGGACAATCTGGCGGCCGGCCAGTCCACCTTCATGGTGGAGATGAGCGAGATGGCCTATATTTTAAGGAACGCCACCGCTCGCTCCCTGGTGATCCTGGACGAGATCGGCCGCGGCACCAGCACCTTTGACGGCCTGTCCATCGCCTGGGCGGCGGTCGAATACCTGGCGGATCAGAAGCGCTCCGGCGCGCTGACCCTCTTTGCCACCCATTATCACGAGCTGTCCGAGCTGGAAGGCCATCTGGACGGTGTCCGCAACTACTGCGTGGCCGTCAAAGAGCACGGCGAGGAAGTCATCTTCCTGCGCCGGATCACCCCGGGCGGGGCGGACAAGTCCTTCGGCATCTACGTGGCCCGCCTGGCGGGCGTCCCCAAGCCCGTCGTCGCCCGCGCCCAGGAGATCGAAGCCCGGCTGACCGTGCGGGACCTGACGCAGAACAGCATCGGCCAGAGCATCCTGGACCCGCAGAAGGGCCGGAAAAACGAGCAGGTGTCCCTGATGGATTTCAACCAGACCGCCTTTATCAGCGAGATCCAGCAGCTGGACGTGCTGGCCATGACCCCGATGGACGCGCTCAACCAGCTGTATCTGCTCAAGGAAAAGGCGCTCAAGCTGTAAGGAGTTTTCATGTCTGACAAACGTATTCTCGCCCTGCCGCCCGAGGTCATCGGGCAGATCGCGGCCGGCGAGGTGGTGGAACGCCCCGCGGCCGCCGTCAAGGAACTGGTGGAAAACGCGCTGGACGCCGGCGCCACCGCCGTGACTGTCGATATCCGGGAGGGCGGCGTCGCCCAGATCCGGGTGACCGACAACGGCAGCGGCATCGACCCGAGGGATGTGCGGATGGCCTTTGAGCGGCACGCCACCAGCAAGCTGCGCACCGCGCAGGAGCTGAGCGGCGTTGCCACGCTGGGTTTCCGGGGCGAGGCGCTGGCGTCCATCGCGGCGGTCTCCCATGTGAAGCTGACCACCCGCACGGCGGACGCGGAAACCGGCCTGCAGGCCCTCAACGACGGCGGCACGATCACCGAAATCAGGGACGCCGCCTGTCCCCAGGGGACGACCGTCCAGGTCCGGGACCTGTTCTATAACGCCCCCGTCCGCAAAAAGTTCCTGCGCAAGGCGTCCTTTGAAACGGCGGCGGTCACCGAGCTCATGACCCGCTTCATCCTCTCCCGGCCGGATATCGCCTTCCGCTACCAGGCGGACGGCAAAAACGTCTTTCTGAGCATGGGCGACGGCAAGCCGGAAAGCGCCGTGCTGGCGGTTTTCGGGCTGGATGTGCTGCGCCTGCTGACCCCGGTAAACGGGGTGATGAACGGGGTCAAAGTATCCGGCTACGTCGGGGTGGGCGATCTGTCCCGCAGCAACCGCAGCCAGGAATACTTCTTCCTGAACAGCCGGGTGATGAAAAGCGCCCTGCTGGACAACGCGGTGGAAACCGCCTGTCACCAGCGGGTGATGATCGGCCGCTTCCCCATGTGCGTGCTGCACCTGACCATGC
>CAMJXZ010000077.1 GCA_946409855.1 uncultured Clostridia bacterium
CCACCCTGCTGGTAAAGATGCCCGGGACAATCCTGGTATGATCAACGGAAAAGCTGGGTATCAAATCCATCGCTGTTTCTCCCTTCATCCATCGGTTTTTTCATCGCGCGGCACGCGGCGGAAAAGGCCGTATGCCGCCATAAGCCGTCAAAGCGCCTAAAGCCCCATTTTGGTCATGATGCCGTCCGCCGTCACCCCGGGATGCGTCACATACAGCCGGGCGATCTGTTCCGCCAGCTTTGGGTCGATCCTGTATTTCTCAGCGATCGCCGTCACCGTCTGCCCTTTCCGCGTTTCCCGGACCACCGCTTCGATCTGCGCGCGGATGTCCGCGCTGTCAGGCTTTGGAACGATTTCCGTGCTGGCATGCGGGAGATCGATCCTGGTGACATCCCACCCGTTTTCGCGGATGACCAGCCGGGCCATCGTGACCGGCTGATAAAAGCGGCGCGGCCCGCAGCTGCCCGGATTCAGCAGCAGGGTGCGCTTTCCCCCGCCGTGATCCAGCCACGCGGAGGCGTACGCGTGGGAATGGCCGTATACCGCCAGATCATAGGGCGTCAGATCCGCGGGCAGGTCTTTCTTCTTATGCGTCATGAAAACGCGCAGTCCGCCCAGTTCAAAATCCAGCGACAGCGGAAGATGCGCCGCCCAATCCCTGTCGTTGTTGCCGCGCACCGCCCGGACGGGAGCGATCTTCTCCAGCTGATCCAGGATCCTTTGGCTGCTGATGTCCCCGCCGTGGAGGATGCAGCCGCAGCCCTTCAGGGCTTCCATGACTTCCGGGCGCAGAAGGTCATGCGTATCCGACAGAATGCAGACGATCATTTTCGATTCTTTCCGGCCCGGCAGGAGCCTTCCGACAAACAGCTCTGTGAAAACATCCGTTACGCGGCGTCCGGCAGGGCTTCCTCCGCCGCGCCGGGCAGGCCCACCTTTTCCACGCCTTCCCCGTAGATGGTCAGCCAGTCGTTCGCCATGGAGAAGGGCGTCCATCCCTGCTTTTCCGCCTCGGCGTAGAAATCGGCCGCCTTTTGTTCGCTGCCGTATTCGCGGACGGTGTCGTCGCACACGACCAGAATGCCCATGCCCGGATGATCCGGGTTGCCTTCGGCGTAGTTGAGCATCGAGAAATCGCCCGAGCTGTTGCCGAACGCGAGGACCGGCCGTTTCCCGAGCTCGCGGGCAATGGCCGCCGGCTTGCCCGATTTGCCGCATTCGACCTCGTCCAGCGGCCCGCTGAGCACGATCTTCTCGTCCCGGCCCATGTTGTATTCGTCCGCCGGCGCGCCTTCGCTGCCGGAGGCGGAATACACCACGTCGGTGGCGATCACATGATCATACGGAATGCCGAAGCGCTCCACCAGCCCCCGCACGACCTCGCGTTCGCACGCGGAGACCATCCAGATATCGTAGCCGTAAGCGCGCAGGAAGCCGATCACCTCCAGCATGGGCTTATAAAAGGACTGGCCGTAGGTCATGCCGGAAAAGCCGACCGCGTCCACCTTGTCGGCGAAATCCGCCACATAGGCACGGAACTCCTCAGGGGTCATCCCGGCGAAGGCCGATCCGATCAGGTCGTCCTTGGTGAAAGTTTCGGGCGTGAAATTCTCGCCCGTGGCGTACGCGTGATCGCGCATTTCCTGCATGGCGGCGCGCTCTTCCTCCGCCGCGCTGTAGGACGGATCATCCAGCACCCGGTACATCGTCAGGCAGCTGTCGATGTAGATGGGGGCTTTTTCGCAGAGGATGGTGCCGTCCATGTCAAAGACGGCGATGCGGTCCGCCGGGGCGATGTATCCGGCGCCCCCTTCCTCCGCGGAGGCCAGCACAAAATCAACGAGCTCCCGGAGCGCCGCGCTGTCCGGCTGCCAGGAAGGGAATACCGCCGAAAAATCCATCTCCTCCGCGGTCCGCGCAGGTTCCGGCGCCCGACGCTCCGTTTCCAAAGCAGCCGCTTCCCGGGCCGCCTGCAAGGCGGCTTCCGCCGCTTCCTTTGCCTGAACCGCCTCGTCCAGATTCGCCTGCACAGCGGCAGAAGCGTCCTGAACGGCTTTGTCCAGTTCGGCCTTCGCGGCTTCGGCCGCCCGGACCGCTTCGTCTTTGAGGCCCGATACCTGGCTTTCGAGGCTTTCCTTTTCTCCGCTCAGGGCTTTCACCTGGGCGGAAAGGCTGGCGTTCGTATCCGCCAGCTTCCCTTTATCGGCATTGGTGATGAAAAACAGCACCCCGAGCCCCACAGCCAGCACCGCCAGGATGACGATGATCACCGCGTTTTTCCTGTTTTGCACGTCTTTGTCCTCCTCTGATGGCAGTCCATCCCGCGTCAGGCCCCAAAGCCGGCCGACGGACCGCGCCGTAATGGCCGCCGTCATTCAGCGCGCCTCCCGAAGAAAACAGGCAGGCGGCCAAAATCCGCGGCGATTCCGCATTCTTCCGGACAGTTTCCTGGGCGGAGACTGTCCGTTCTTTTTCAGTATAGCACAGCGGACCGATCGTTTTCAACAGGATTGTCACAGGCATTGTATGACAAATCTTTTCGTCCGCCCTTCCCTGCCATCCGGTCACGGGCAGGACGCCGCAAGCCGCTGCCACCTGTCCCGGCTTGTTCGTATAAATAAGTGTCCGCGGCCAATACCGGGGAACAGGAAGAAGACGCCCGAAGGGCAGAAAGCAAACAGCGCTGCCGCCTGACGGGAAACAAAGCAGAAAGCAAACGGCCCTGAAATGAGCAAGCGGGACTTCAGAAGACGCGCAGGCTCACGGCCGGGTCCGGAGATGAAAACGAAAAAAAACGAATGATTCCCACAAAATGCAAGAATGCAAGGAGGAAAAGAAAATGAAACAGATGAAAGAAATGGACAGAAAACAGCTCACCGATAAAGAACTGGAAGAAGTATACGCCGGCATCGGCCCATTCTTCCCCCCTTTGCCCGGTTTGCCGCGCCGCCGGCGCGTTCCGGATATCAACCCGGACAAGCCCAGGGACGGCGGCGCCACCGGCGGCTGGTAATCCGGCGCAAACGCCCGGAGCAAAGCCGGAACCGTCCCACCGGATGTGACGGAACCGCCTCATCCACGACAAAATCTCCCGCAGGGCAGACCGCCCTGCGGGAGTCTCTGTTTTCCGGGGTCTTTTACCGGAACCGGGGTGTACCCGTACAGCGCCGATACCCGGAATCCTTTCACCGCGCCCTGGCCAGGAAACCCTGCCGCGGTATCGTCCTCTGCCTGACCAGCAGTTCTTCCGGGATTCCGCTCCCGTCGTACGGATAAAGATTTCTCTCCGTCCTTAACTGGTCCCCGTCGATCAGCAGCCTGACCACCACCAGGTACCGGGCGTCGTCATAGATGACCCCGTTCCAGAAATAGTCTTCCGCGTCGTCCGGCAGTGTTTCCTGAACGACGTAATAGAAGCAGGCGCACCCGTCTTCGTCGACGAAGCCCTTCTCCGACGCCTTCAGGTAATCGTCATAGGTATATGAAAGCGCGAAGCGGAAATAACCTTCCGCGTCATTGCGGGCCGTCAGCGTCCCGTCAAACCCGCCGGGATATGCTTCGCCCCAAGCCGCCAGAACGCTTTCCTCCGGCCGCAGGGAGAAGGTGAATTCCTGGTCTTCCAGCTGTTTCCCGACCAGCGTCTTGACGCCCGGAATCACCATATCCGCCGGCGCCGGCACCGGCTTGTTGACGATCGTTACGGTATCGTTGTTCAGGTAATTATACGGAGCGGTGTATAAAGGGATATCGCTGATGCCGAACTCATAGATGACATCCGTTTTCTGATACCCCTCCGGCGCCGTGATCTCTTTGACCCTGTACCGCCACCCATAGGACGCGCCGAATCGCTCAACGCCGTTTGCGTCGTGGAAGGAATAGGGGCGAAGGCTCTGCGCTTCTGTTTCCCCCTCATGGATCACCGTGCTGATCTGATACAGGCCCGTTGTCCCGTCCGTCGTGAATTCACCGATTTTGACCCACGCAGGTTCCGGAATGTCATTCCCGTTCGCGTCCTTCGTCCTGGCTTCGTACAGTTCGAAGGCTGCCGCGAGGCCTTGGTTCATATTCCCTTCGGCGTACTTTTTGACATACATACCGTAGGTCCGGTATGTGCCGGAACCGCCGGATTCAGACGAAGAAACCCCATTGACGCCCACGACGTATCCGTACAGTTCGGCCTTGTTGTTCCAATGGATGTCATGAATGCCGATCAGTCTTGCCGTATAGGTGATCCGGTAAGGCGTCTCATTATGCAGCGTAAAAATGATGCTGTTGCCGACGCGGTTCAGGATATCCCCCTCCAGCTGCGGTTCGACCGTAATGGATGTATAATCGAAACTCAGATTGGTCAAAGTGTCTTTTAAGGTAATCGTATCCTCATCGCCGATTCTGAGGCCGTCCTCATTCACCGTCACCGCGAAATGAAGGTCATGCGTGCCGGTACCGTCGTTGTCTTCCTCCGACAGCAGCTCTTTTTCAAGCACATGGACCGTGTAATCCGTGACGATCTCATTGGTCCCGAACTGTTCGCTCCCCGCGGTGTTCACCAGTTCAACCTTCAGCCCGTCCGCGTGGAGAGCTTCCTCCTGCATCCTGGCCAGCGTCTCCGCGTCCTTGACCTGCAGCGCGTAATAAACAGCGTAATAGGGATAGTAGGAGCCCTGGAGCATGGGAAAATTGGCATCATTTTTGTTCAGCCTGAATACGAGCTGCCCGGCATCCGCCTGCGCGACCACATAGGGGCCGATGGTCACCCTGCCGTATTTATTCCACTGGGTGTTTCCGTAGACATGGCCGTTCGGGGTGTTGACATTGTAGCCTTCATTGGTCGGATAGGTGGGATGGAACGCCAGGTATTCAGCGTCATACGTATCGGTGATGGTGAGATAGCCGTCCGCGTCAAAAGCGCCGTCGTTTACGTTGGTCAGGATGATTTTGTATACATAGATCGGCAGCGCCGGATCCGTGTTTGTCGAATACGTATCGTCCAGCAGCTTTTCCAGGTCATAGGCTGTCGTATTATAGCTGACCGAACTGGTGGCATGGAGGTCCTGCCCGTTCAGCCGGACCACGGCGTTGTTCACATGCGTCCTGGCCCAGCTTTGGGATTCCGCGAATTCCAGCCAGTCATGGCTGGCGGTGGTCTTCAGAAATACATGGATGGTCCTGGTCAGCCCCGTCCCGGTCAGGCCGGCTTCCCCGTTATTTTTGGTGAACGTGATCACCACCTGGTGGTTCTGCGGCAGCGATACCACGGAAAAGCTCTCGCCTTCCAGCAGATCGCCCGCCTGTACGCGGACGGAGCCTTCCTGATACGCGTCATAGAACCATCTGTTCTCCGTATAGTCCAGCAGGCCCGGCAGGCTGTCGACGATCACGGCGCTGTCCAGACCGGCCGCGGGAACGGTAAATGTGATCTCCCATTCCGTTTCCGCTTCTTTGTGTACCGCGTCGACGGCGGACTGAACTACCGTTTTCTCCGCTTCCGCTTCTTCCCCGGTCGGTTCGACGCTGACGCCGGAATAATCGGTGTCATAGTCATCGTGCACGGTATTGCTGACCGTCGTCGGGGTCAGAAAAGCGTCGGAATCCACTTCGGTTTCATAGGTAATGACATATTTGTATTTTTCCCCTTCGTCCGAGGAGGGGATCGTATAGGTCCAGGTGCTGCCGCCGCTGCTAGCACTCAGCCCGTTGGTACCCCACCGGACATCGCTCGTCCCGGCCGGCGTGCCGTCCTTTTCAAACTTTTCAATATGGATCCCGTAGCCGGAATACCGCATGAACGCCTGGGAAGAAGCGTCAATGACGTCCGTGACCGAACGCCCGGCGATGGAGATATTCGCGTCTTCATTCAGGACGATCGTCCAGGTAATGTACGTTTTTCCGTCGTGCACGACCGGGGCGGAAGCGGTCTTGCTGTTGGTGGACAGGGTGATTTTGTTTACGAAATCTTCCCCGGAGGTATCATCATCATCCCCCGTCGGGTCATAATCGCTGGTGATCCTCACACTGTTCCCGGTCTCTTCAACGGTCCCGTACCAGCCGCTTCCCCTGTCGGTCAGGCTGCTCAAATCCACATCCGCGTAATATTCGATCGTCACCGTTTCCCCGTGCGCCATGGAAGGGATGGTCAAGCCGAACGTCTCCCCCGCCCGCGTATCGGCCAGATACTGAACGGGCTGAGCGAGATTGGACCTAACCGTCAGGCTGGCCGGGTCATACGTCAGCGCCGTGCCGGAGATGATATCGCCGATATGCACGTTGGTGTTGTTTCCCTTGGAATAGGCCTCGACCGTATACCTTATTTTATTGAGCGCCGCGTCATACGTGCCGACCTTCTGAACGCTTACCTCGCGGGAATCGTCGAACTCGAATTCTCCGGACACCTCTGAGCTGAACGCGATTTCCTCCTCGCTGATGAGACCGGTCACGTGGATTTCAAACTGAACGGTTTCGGAGGTGATAAAGGACGGATATCCGGGGCTTGTCTCGTCAATCGTGACCGTCATCGTGTTGCCGCTGATCACGTAATTCAGCCGCACAACCCCGCCGTCCCCGGTGATTTCAATGGTTCCTGAGGTATCGTTCGGCGTAAACCCATTCGGGAAATGATACACCAGCCCGCCGCCGTCCGGGTCGTCGTCGAACTGCAGCGAATCCGCTTTCTCGCTGAAATTCATCTGGATCGTATAGGGGAAGCCCGCGACGATGACATACTTTCCCTCTTCGTTGATTTCCGCGCCGGCAATGTCAATGCTGTCCAGAAAATTCGCCAGATCGCTGCTGTGCCCGGGCGCGGAACGGGTCCTGTTCCTCGCACGCTCCAGGCGCACCGTCAGCTGGTCCGAGAAGGACAGCGTATCCGCATTCCCGAAAACGGCGGGAATGACCACCTCAAAGCCGGCGCCCTCCGCCGCGCGGATCTGCTCCGAAGCGGCGCCGCCGGCGTCCCAGCTCACGTTGAGGACTCCCGCCGCGGCGTCACAGGCGCAGACGGCCCCCACGGCCCCGCCGCCGTCCAGTTCGATGCGCACCGGCATGGCCAGGCTTTTGTCCCCGATGCTCAGCCCTTCCGGCAGCCGGTATATCAGCGGCATATGTTCCGTGTCAAACTGCAGGTCCCCATTTCCGGGCGTCTCCCGGAAGCGGAGCCGGACCTGGTACACTTGATCCTTCTCCACGGGCCATACGCCGTCTTCTGAAAGCAGGTTTCCCCCCGCGTCCAGCAGGGCGGCTTCCCGCAGAAACAGGCTGAGATCCCGCGTGTCCCGGTTTTCCGGCAGCCCGTCCAGGCGCAGCCAGTCGCTGTAGACCGTATCTGATTCGCCGGTGCTCACGGTCCCCAGGACAAGCACCAGCGTCAGCAGCAGGGCCGGCAGTTTGTATATTCTGTATCTGTTTTTCATCGGCGATTCCGCCTTTCCTGTGTATCACGGACAAAGGAGAAGGAAAACACCGGGCCTGCGCGCCGTGTTTCCATCGTCCCGGAAAAAGTCTGTATGCAGCGCTTTCCGCGTCCTTCGCGCCGCGCAAACGGTCATCCCGCCGTCATCCGGGCGCTGCCGCGGGGCGGCGCTGTGATTGTCATTGTCCAGCGCCGGAACAGACCGGGTGATCTGCTCGTCCGGCCCTGCGTACCCGCACGGCTGACGCCGGCCGTCTGTCCGGTCCCGCTGTTTCTGTTTGGAGACTGTCCCCATGCCGGCACGCCCTGATGCTGAACAGGGCAAGCGGTATGATACAGTCATCCGACTGTAATATATCAGAATCCTCCCTTTCCTGTCTACTGTTTTTCATTGTTACATCAATGTTTTTACATTGTCTTCACAAAAAAGCGGCAAAAAAGGAGCCGGAAAGCAGCGGAACACGAGCGCAAAACCTGCCATCTGCTTTGGGCAGTCAGGATGCGCAAAACACGGGACACGCCCGGAAAACCGAATGCTTATAAAACATCCGCTCCAACCGGCGGGCGCCATGCTTCCGCTTTCGATTGACATGACACCCGGCCGTGAATATAATCATGCGGAAAGGGCGGCTTGGCGCGGGCCGGCAGGTTTCCCGCCCGTATCCCGCAATGCCGGAAAGCCGCCGGGCATGACCCGCTCATTGCCAGAGAAATCATGTCGGCAAAACGGCCTTTTTTGAAGCTGCCGTCCAGGCAGCGCCAATCCAAGTCAGGAAGGGCATCCTGTTGATCATCTATTTCGCGCCGATGGAAGGCATCACAGACGGGGTTTTGAGGCGCGTCCACCACCAACTCTTCGGCGGGATCGACGTTTACTGCCTGCCGTTCCACAAACTGACGCAGTCCCTGTCCCTGCTGACCCGTGAGAAGCGGGACATCTCCCCGGAGGAAAACCGCGGGCTCAGGGTGCTGCCCCAGGCGCTGACCCGGGACCCCGGCCAGCTGACCGCCTGGCTGGACTACGCGCGCGCCTGCGGCTGTTCCTGCGCGGATCTGAACCTGGGCTGCCCGTCGCCCACTGTGACGCGGCGGGGCCGGGGCAGCGGGATGCTCCGCGACCTGCCCGCGCTACGCGCGTTTCTGGAACAGCTGTTTTCAAACCCGCTTCCCATACCGCTCTCGGTCAAAACCCGCATCGGCTATGAAAGCCCGGAAGAGTGGCCGGAGATCCTGGCGCTGCTCAGGGATTATCCCTTTGCCCACACGACGATCCACATACGGACCGCGCGGGAGCAGTACACCGGATCCATCCATCCGGAGGCTTTCGATCTGGCCCTCCGGCAGGGACTGCCGCATCCAGTCTACAACGGGGATCTGCGGACGCCGGAGGACGTGCTGGCCCTGACCGCCCGCTGCCCCGGGACGGAGGCGGTCATGATCGGCCGCGGCCTGCTGGCGGACCCGGCCCTCGCGCGGCGAATCCGCGGCGGCCCGAAGGCCAGTCCGGCAGAGCTGAGGGCCTGGTACACCGCCCTGTACGAAGGCTGGGCAGAACGTTTTCAGGCAACGATCGCGCTGGGCAGAATTAAAAAGCTGATGGAGTGGCCCGGCGGGAACGACATCCGGCGAAAAAGGCTGCTGCGCCAGGCCGGAGATATCGAAAGCTGCATCGAAGCTTTGCTCGGGAACGGGCAGGCGCGGGAAACGGACCCGGAAAACAATGCGCCCATCGGACAGAAGAGAAGCGATTAGCCCTCATCCTCTCACCGCGATGTGCGTACCGTTCGGTATACGGCGCGTCCAATATAATCAGACCGGACAGACCCGCAGGCACGGGAAAGATCAGGATACCCTGTGCCTGCGGGCCTTTCATTTGAAATGCCCCTTCCCGCTGCCAGGCGGATTCGGGTCTTTTATCCCAAGACCCGCTTGGTGCCGGACAGGCGAAACAAAAGGCGCGCTTTCGCCATCTGACCGATGGTAAAAGCGCATCTTCCAAACGGAGCCGTGACCGTTTTCCTTAAACGTTATGCGCAGCATCCCCGCGGGGATCCGCGGAAACGCGGGAGCAAGCCCGCCGCTTTCCGCAGGCCGTCGCAGGCAAAGGCCGCTTATCGGAAAAGCGCATAATCACTGCCGGCAGGATACCGCTGAACGTGCTGGTGAGCGCCGTCAGAGAATGAATACGTGTCATACTGCTGAATGTAGCTGAACAATTCTGTCAGCGTCAGAATGCCGTTGCCGCTGGAATCGGCAGGCATATTGCCGGATGAGCCGACGCCTTCCGTCAGCCACTTGGTAAAGTAGTTGTAGCCATAATATTCGCTGCCCCAGCTCATCTCATGATGACGGGCCGCGGCCAGCACATAATACCTGTTTTTGCGCAGATCGCCGGTGGATTTGGCTTCCAAACCGCTGTCATCCGAAACGGGCACGCCGGGATCCATGCCGGCAAACACGCTGACCGCCCTGGAAACGAAGGCCTGACTGGCAGCCTCTCCGTCCAAAGACCTGGGGCGGATCACGCCATTCTGCTCCCCGTCGGAGTAATAGATGGCAGAACCTGCGCCGCAGGATTCCAGGATCACGATCACGTCGCCCCGGACATACTGATTCAGCCAGGAAGCCAGCGTGGCGAAGGGCAGATCGTTCAGGCCCTCATACTGATCATCGACGTAATGATCAATGGCCGCCTCTATTTCCTCATCCGTTCCCGATGTCAGCGACCCGGTGAAGGCCAGCTCCAGGTCGCCGTCCCCGCCGTACGCACCGTGCGTGGCGATGAAGAACAGAGACACGTCGTCGTCCGTGGTGTCGGCAAAGGTGGACTGGATCAGAGAACGGACATCTTCATAGGTTGGATCTATTTTGGTCGTGACCTGATACCTGGCATCGCCCGTCTTGCCGCCGTATACGCCGTTGAGCATGGTCCGCATCAGGTTCGTGTCACCGACGTTCCTGCCCGTTACATCCACATAGAAGTACGGATACGTATAACCTTTGCAGTAATAGCTTGGCGCTCCGGAGGGAATATCTTTCGGGTCATCGGTCCACCTGAGGCAGTTGTTTACGCCCAGCAGCAGCGCGCGGTATATGGGCTCACGGGTCATGGTCGTCCCGATGGTGTTGCTGATCCAGAACCAGCCGTTTGTATCCGTGATCTTCAGACGGTAATAACCGAAGGTGGAAGCGGTCAGCGTGAAGGAATACGTCGATTTGGATGTGCTCTTATCCGTCCAGTTTTCCTGATCCGCGCTGTATTGCCACAGATACGACGCGTCGGAAGAGAAGTTCGATGCGGCCGCGGTCAGGATAATCAGGGTGCCCGATGTTCCGCTTGTGGTATTCGCGCTGATCGACAGGGACGGATAGACGTAATCAATGCGGACCGCATTGCTGTGCCAGGTGCCGCTGCTGTCCGTGACGGCGCAGCGGTATTCATAGACCGCCAGATCGTACGACGCGAGGAAACTCATTACCAGCGTGCCGGTGTTGTTCGGATCCGTGTTCCACTCATTGGCGCTTTTCTCTTTTCTCTGCCACTCATAAGAGACCGTGCCCTGGGCATTCTGTACATCAGCCGTCAGAGAAACCGGCTGCCCATTGATGGCAGACGCGGGCTCCGCCGTCACCGTCACCGTCGGTTCCGACAGCAGCGTATAGGTGACCGTATCCGAATACCGCACCCCGTACGTATTGGACGCCTTCAGGCGGAAACGGTAATTTTCCGTGTCCCCGGACGCAGGGAAAGTCAGCGTATCGGTGGCCGTGCCCGTCCAGCCGTCGCCGTCCGTAAGGT
>CAMJXZ010000078.1 GCA_946409855.1 uncultured Clostridia bacterium
TTGCGGTTGGAATGGCTGACCTTGTGGCCGCTCATTTTGCCCTTTGCGCAAATCTCACAATACTTTCCCATTTTAAGTCCCTCCTGTTTATGTTACACGTACAGGGTCGTACGCGGAACGGTCATCCTGACAGACTCGGATATATTATCACGTTTTCCGGTAAAATGCAAGAGCTTTTTGCGGGGAAAGAGGCGGGAAAATGGGATATTTTTTGAAAAATGCGTGATTTTTCACGATTTCCCGGCACATTGCGCCCCGGGGCGCGGGATTCAGGGGTCGGAATCGCCGTCCTGCTTTTCGCTGTCGGAGATGGTGAATTCGCCCGGCAGGGCCGGACGGGACTTTGCTTCTGCTTCTTCCCGGGCGGCGATCAGCGCGTCCAGCCGGCCGCGGAGCTCCCGCAGGGTGCTCAGGGGAAGGGTGCGGATCAGGGAGAGGAGCTCTTCCTTTTTGAACTCCGGCGTCTTTCCCTCAAAGGCCTGCCGGAACGCTTCCGCCGCCTGCGCCAGGCCTTCCTTTCCCTGGTCGGCCAGGCCGGTCAGCACCTCCTGGGTTTTTTCCAGACTGGAACCGACGGCTTCAAACCCGGCCATTACGATTTTTTTCAGGCTGTCTCTGAGTTCGCTCATGAGGCTCCTCCTTATCCGGCGTCATCGCCGATTGCCGCGCCGGGTATCCGGGACGGCGCGCCGCCGGCTGAATCCCCGCCCTCCGGCAGGGAGGGGCCGGGCAGGTCCTCCGCGGCGCGGAGCCGGCTTTCGATGGAACGGGAACGGGCGGCGGCCCGGTCGATGCTTTCGGCGGCCTGCCGCATCCGGGACTGGGCGGCTTCCAGCATCCCGCAGAAGGACGCGAAATCCGCCTGCAGGGCGGTGAGCATCTTCCAAACCTCGGCGGAGCGCTCTTCCACGGCCAGGGTTTTGAAGCCCACCTGCAGGCTGCTGAGCAGGGCACTCAGGGTGGTCGGGCCGCAGGGGATCACGTGGTATTCGTTCTGCAGCCTTTCGGACAGCCCGCGGACGCGCATGGCCTCGGCGAACAGGCCCTCCACGGGGAGGAACATCACCGCGAAATCCGTGGTGTGGGGCGGGGCGATGTATTTGCCGCTGATGCGCTTTCCCTCGGTCAGCAAAGCGTCTTCCAGGGCTTTCTGCGCCTTTTGCACCTGGTCCCGGTCCGCCGTTTCGCCGGCGGCGACCAGCTGTTCATAGGCGCTTAAGGGGAATTTGGAATCGATCGGCAGATAAACTTTATCCCGCTTGCCGGGCAGGAGGACGGCGTATTCCACCCGCAGGGGGCTGCCGGGGACGACCTGGGCGTTTTCCTCGTACTGGCCCGGGGTCAGGATCTGGGAGATGAGGGCGCCCAACTGCACTTCCCCCCAGATGCCCCGGGTCTTGACGTTGGCAAGCACCTTTTTCAGGTCGCCCACGCCGCCGGCCAGGCTGCGCATTTCGCCCAGCCCTTTGCTGACGTTTTCCAGCTGGGCGGAGACCAGGCGGAAGCTTTCGCTCAGGCGCTTTTCCAGGGTGTCGGACAGTTTTTCGTCCACGGTCCGCCGCATCTGGTCCAGCTGGCGGCTGTTTTCTTCCCGGATGCGCTGCAGGGCCTGCTCCGTCGATACGCGGAGCTTCTCGATCTGCTCGTCGGATTCCCGCAGGCGCTGGGATATGGCGGCGGCCAGGGCAGTGGAACGGATTTCCTGCGCGTGGTCCACCCGGTCGATCTTTTCGTCCATGGCGGTGTGCAGGGCCTGCTGGCGCCGCTCGGTCTCGTCCGTCTCCATCATGATCTGGCGGGACAGGCCGCTCAGCAGGCTTTCCGTTTCCTCCCGGGACATCAGGGCCCGGCGGCTGGCTTCCTTGATATCCTCCTGCGCCTGGAGGAGCTTTTCCTCCGTCCTTCGCTGCTGGGCCTTCTGGCGGGAGAGCAGGACCATTAACAGGATGATGATCACCAGAAATCCCGGGGCGGATAAAAGCAGGAACACGCCGGCGGATCCCCAGGCGTTTCCGGAAAAAAGACCGTCCGGCAAGTGCTTACACCTCTCTTCGGCCTTCCAGCGCTTTGGAAAGCGTGACCTCGTCCGCGTATTCCAGGTCGCTGCCCACGGGCACGCCGTGGGCGATCCGGGTGACGCGGACGCCCAGGGGTTTGATCAGGCGGGCGATGTAAGTGGCGGTCGCCTCGCCCTCGATGTCGGGGTTGGTGGCCAGGATCACCTCGTCCACCTCTTCATGGGACAGGCGGGCCAGGAGCTCCCGGATGCGGATATCGTTGGGCCCCACGCCGTTCATGGGGGACAGCGTGCCGCCCAGGACGTGGTAAACGCCCCGGTAATCCTGCATCCGCTCCAGCGCCGCGACGTCCCGCGGATCCCGCACGACGCAGATCTGGCCGTTGTGCCGCTCCTCGCTGGCGCAGATGGGGCAGAGCTCGTCTTCGGTGTAGTTGCCGCACACTTTGCAGAAGCGGACGGCCTTTTTCCCCTGCCAGATGGCGGCGGAAAGCTCCCGCACCTGATCCTCCGGGAGGGAGACGATGTGGTAGGCCAGGCGCTGCGCCGTCTTCTGGCCGATGCCGGGGAGACGGGCCAGCTGGGCCGCCATCCGCTGTATCGGTTCGATCTGGCCGGCCATATCAGAACAGGCCGCCCATGCCGGAAGGCGTCATGGCGTTCATGGTTTCCTCGCGGGTCTTTTCGCCCAGACGGAGGGCCTCGTTGACGGCGGCCATCACCAGATCCTGCAGCATTTCCACATCGTCCGGATCGACCACTTCGGGGTTGATGGTCAGGCTGAGCAGTTCCCGCTTGCCGGAAACCTTGCAGCTGACCGCGCCGCCGCCGGCGCTGGCTTCGTATTCGCGGGCGTCCAGTTCTTCCTGGGCCTGGGTCAGCTTTTCCTGCATTTTCTGGGCCTGGCGCATCAGCTGCTGCATGTTGCCGCCGGGGAAGCCGCCAAAGTTGTTTCTCATGGGATTCGTCCTCCTTGGAAGATGATTTCATCACGGAATGCCGGGAAAAACCCCGGAGTTTCATTGTATCATAAAACGGGGGAAAGGAAAAGAAAAAACAAAAATGAAATATAATTGTAAATCTTTTGTCACAAACCCGTAAAAAAGAATTGACAAACGGCGTCAAAAGGCTTTTAATGGTATCGGACGGACAGCGCGCGCCTGTGCGTCCGCGTCCGGCCGGAACCCGGGTATGCCGCCGCGGCCCGAATGAACGGGCTTTTTGCGGCCGCGCTTTGCGGAACAGGGCGGACGAGATTTGGAAATGAGGAACAGACAGATGCGGAACAGGATCAAATGGCTGATCGTGCTGGCTGCGGCGATCGTACTGGTTTCGGGCCCGGCGTTTGCCGAGGAAGCCGTACCGGTGGATTTCGGATCCCTGAAAAGCGGGGACACCGGGGAAAATGTCACCCTGCTTCAGGAAAAGCTGATGGAAGCCGGCTATGCCGTGCAGACCACCGGCGTCTATGACGAGGCGACGATGCAGGCGGTGCTGACGCTGCAGGAAAGCTACGGCCTTCCGGAAACCGGCGTGGCGGACGTGGAAACGCAGGAGGTCATCTTCGGCGGCTGCTATCTGGTGCTCCGGGAAGGCATGAGCGGGGATCAGGTGGCCCGGCTCCAGCAGCGGCTGCGGGACATGTCCCTGTTTTCCGACGACGTGAACGGCATGTACGGGCTGACCACCGCCCAGGCGGTTTCCATTTTCCAGCAACTGTACGGCATCCCGGTGACGGGGGTCGCCGACGTGGAGACGCTGAGCCAGCTGTATTCCGACCTGGACGGGCGGGAAATCCTGAGCATCCCCACGCCCACGCCGGCGCCCAGCACCGAAATCACCGCGCAGAATGAGCCGTTCAAGAAAAAGCTGAGTTACGGCGCCACCGGCGCCAATGTGAAAAAGCTCCAGGAAAGGCTCAAGGAACTGGGCTTTTTCACCTATAAAAAGACGACGACAGGCTTTTACAAAAACACCCAGCAGGCCGTCAAGGACTTTCAGGCGCACAACGGCCTGAAGGTCACCGGCGTGGTGGACCGGGAAACCTGGGACGCCATCTTCAACAGCGCCGACGTGGTGACCGCCAGCCAGACGCCCCGCCCCAGCCCGACGCCCGCCCCGCAGCAGTATTACATGGACGTGGACGTGGCCAACCAGGTGACGCGGGTCTATACCTATGACGAGAACCACGAATACAACGTGCTGGTGCGGGTGATGATCTGCTCCACCGGGCGCAGCAAGTACCCAAGCCCCACCGGCATCATCACCCTGCCCGGGCGGAAGGCCCGCTGGTGCACCTTCCCCAACTGGGGCGGCGGCACGGCGATGTACTGGACCAAGATCAACGAGGACGTGGCCTTCCACTCCATCATGTACGTCAATTACGACCCGGACAGGCCGAACATGAGCACCTTCAACAACCTGGGCAAGCGCGCCTCCCACGGCTGCATCCGCCTGCATACGACGGACGCCAAATGGGTGTACGACAACATCGGCGCGGGCACCAAGGTGTATATCCACAACGATTCCACCACCGACAAGGAACTGGTGGCCTTCGCCAAATACCGCAAGACCAACGCGGAAAAGACGGTGTTCCCGGCGGACGCCTACCATCCCGAGCAGATCCCCTCCGGGTCGCGCAAGCTCAATTCCGGCAAGTTCGGCGAGGACGTGTTCTGGGTGCAGATGACCCTGAAAAAACTGGGCTATCTGCAGGATACCGCGGCGACCGGCTATTACGGCCCGCTGACCGTGGCGGCCGTCAAGAGCTTCCAGAAGGACAACGGCATCAAGCAGGACGGCACCGTGGGGGACAAGACCTGGGCCGCCCTGACCGACCGGCTGGACAGCCTGCTCCATCCGCCGGCCACCCCGACGCCCAAGCCCAGCCCGACCCCGTCGCCGACGCCGAAGCCGACGAATACCCCGGCCCCGGCGACCCCTGTGCCGGAGGAACCGGCAGAAGCGCCGGAGGACGGTGAAGAGCCGGCGGCAGAGGAACCGGAAGCGTCGCCTGAACCGACGCCGTTCAAAATCACTTTTTCATACAGACGGCCCTGGGCCGCTTGAACCGGAAGGGCCGCCGCAGCGCCTTGTTGCTGCCGCGGCCCTTTCCGGCACACAGGCAGGGTGATCGGTTTTTATCTGGGAGGGGATCCGCATGAGCCGGAGATGTTTATGGGGCTGCTGCGTGTGCGCCGCGCTTTTGCTCCTGTGCGCGGCGGCCTGCGCTGAAGAGGTATACCTGGAGCAGGTGTATGTGACGGAGCAGACGGCGGACTGGCGGGTGCTGGAAGTCCCGGAAGATACTTTCTTTCCCGTGTATGCCGCGCCTTTTCCGGATGCGTACCGACCTGGTGCGGGGAAGGCCGCCGTCAGCGCGGCGGAGCCGTTCAAAATCCTGGCCGCGGCGGGGGAATGGCGGCTGGTCTGGTACGCGGTGTCCGGGACCGCCGGGCGCGTCGGCTGGACAAAGCTGCCCCTGGAGGCGGAAAGCCGGGATGATTTTCCCTGCGACGGGAAGCTGCTGCGCCTTTCCCGCGGGGCGAACCTGACGGACGACCCCTGGGGAAAGCACCGGGTGGTCACCAGACTGCGGGAAGGGGAGACCGTCATCGGCCTGGCGAGGTTCTGGCGGGACGGCGAGGACGACGGGAAATGGTTCTACGTGGAAACGGAGGTGGACGGGCAGACCGCCTGGCTGTTCATCGAGCAAAGCGCCGTGGAGCCGGTACCGCTGTACCATATGGAAGGCACGGTGCTGGTGATTCAGGAGGGCGTGACCCGTGTCGGCAGCTCCGTCCTGTTCTCCGAATATGACGAAGAGGAAGATACGTCGGCGGTTACCCTGATCCCGCTCAAAAAAGGGGAGGTCGCGCTCAACGATTATGATATGTGGGAATTCACGGCCATGCAGCTGTATGACGCGGAAACGGGAAAATATACCGACCTGACCGGCATTGTATTTCCCGCCTCGGTCACGGCGCTGGGGGCGGAGGCGATCTGGGGCGGGCACATGGAAGAGCTCCGGCTCCCGGAAAACCTGGAATATCTTTCCCCCGACGCGCTGGGTGCGGTCGACATCGGCCGGCTGATTATCCCGGCCGGGTTCCGGCTCGGGCTGGATTTGTATTTTGATTATACCGTCATCGGAGCGTTCGACGTGGAAGAAGGCAACGCCCTCTATTCTTCCCGGGACGGGGTGCTCTTCAGCGCCGACGGGAAGACGCTGCTCCGCTACCCCAACGGGAAAAAGGACCTGCACTACGACATTCCGGCCGGGGTGGAGGAAATCGCCGATTACGCGTTCATGGGGGAGATGGACAACCCCCTGCAGACCCTGTCCCTGCCCATGGGGCTCAAAAGGATCGGCCGCTATGCTTTTTCCGGCCTGGGCCGGCTTCACAGCCTGGCGGTGCCCTTGACGGTCCGGGAGATCGGGGAGGGCGCGTTTTCCTGCTGCGTCAGCCTGGAGCGGCTTTCCCTGCCCCCATGGGTTCCCGTCCCGGAAAGGAGCAGATGGGCCGAATTCGGGGACTTTACCTGGTACAACGGGGACAACGGCACCACCGTCGTCCAGCCAAAGCATGACGACTGGGACGAAGATGATTTCCGGTGAGAGAAAGGATGATGGATCAGATGAAAAAACGTCTGTTTGCTTTTGCGCTGGCGCTGGGGCTTGCTTTGCAGGTCTGCGCATTTTCCGAGAGCGGTTCCTGGGGACAGATCAACCAGTCGCTGACGGTGGATGAAAGCTGGCAGCGCATTGTGACGGACCGGTCCGCTTTCCAGCGGGGGGAAAAGAAACCCTATCCGGGCAGCGACCGGCTGTTCATTCAGGACTGGGGGTCCTATCCTTCCATCGACGGTTCCACCGTCTGCGTGCCTCTGGCCATGGAGCTGGCCCGGCAGTGGCTGGCCCTGGAGGAAGGAGACCTGAACGGCTTTGTGAACTTCTCCACCACCCCCTACGCCTACGACCGGCTGACGCGGGGCCTGCCCAACCCGATGGTCACCGTTCTGTCCGAAGGGGTCATGATGGACGATACCCATCCGGTCGATATCGTCCTGGGCACCGGTCCCAACCTGGACGAGCGGCAGGCCGCGGAGGCCGCCGGGGCGGAGCTGATCATGGTGCCGGTCTGCTATGACGCCTTCGTCTTCCTGGTCAACGCGGAAAACCCGGTGACGGATCTTTCCGCGGAACAGATCCGGGGGATCTACAGCGGGCGGATCACCGACTGGGGCGAGGTCGGCGACGAAGACGGGTTGCGGATCGAGGCTTACCAGCGCCCCCACGGCAGCGGCAGCCAGACGGCCATGGAGGAACTGGTCATGCAGGGCGAAACGCTGGATGCGATGAACAATTACATCTCCGACGGCATGGCCGACCTGATCGCCCAGATCGGGAACTACGACAATTCCGCCGCGGCCATCGGCTATTCCTACCTGTACTATGTGGAAGGGCTGTACAAGAGCGGGAAGCTGCGGGTGCTGAGCGTGGACGGCGTGTCCCCGTCGCCTGAAAACCTGCGCAGCGGCGCCTACCCCTATACGGTGTACTATTACGCCGTCTACCGCGCCGGAAACGAAAACGCGGAGCGGTTCGTCCGCTGGCTCGCTTCGGAGGAAGGCCAGCGCTGCGTCCGGCAGGCGGGGTACGTGCCGGTGACGGCGGCGGGCGAATAACCCGTCCTTCCGGAAGGAGGCACCGGTCAGGCGCGCCGCTGGGCCTGCCGGCTTATGAGACGGAATACCCGCGGTCACGGAAATATTCATCCTTAATGCCCCATCCGGTAAGTTTTTTCCTCATAGAACTGACACGTCCCCTTTTTGCGCCGTATACCTTAATAGAAGGACACAGCATCCGATTTGACGGACGGGAAACTGTCTTTCAATCAGAGAACGGAGGGAACGATGATGAAGAATCTGATGATGAAAAGCTGGGCGGTGCCCCTGGCGACGCTGCTGATGGCGCTGACGATGGTATTTTTCGCCTGCGCGCGGGCGGAAGGAACGCTTACCCCGGACCAGGCGAACGAGTTCCTGCAGGAATATACGGGCCGGATCCTGGACCCGGAGGATGAAATCAGCTGCTTCCTCAGTACCGGAGATGATGAGAATCTGGCGGTGACCGCCGCCCAGTCGCAGGCGTATCTGGAAACGCTGCGGAAGGTCACGCTGAAGGCGGCCGATATTTCGGCGGAACCGGACGGCGAACGCGCGGTCCTCACCTGGCCGGATCACTGCCAGTTCCGTTTCTTCCTCGGGGAAGCCCCGAAGAACTACGTGCAGCTGATCGTGTACGGCGAAAAGGAAGAGAGCATTCTGCTGCAGGCCGTTATGCCGGAAGACTGCCCCTTTACCGCCAGCGGCTTTTTGACCGAATGGGCGCGGACGCTTGCTGCCGTGCAGGCGCCGCAGAACGGCCTCCACGCCGATATCCAGCCGGTGACCGCTTCCCCCGAATGGGTGAAGAATCTTCCGGCCGCGCAGGACGAAAGCGTGACGCAGCTGTTTGTCGTCGCGGGCCTCGGCATGGACAAGACCACCGCGACCGTATCGATGCATCAGCGGGATGAAAACGGCCAGTGGCAGCAGATCCTGTCCACCCCCGGCTTTGTGGGGAAGAACGGCCTGTGCATGGATGGGGATCACCGGGAAGGCTGCGGCCAGACGCCCGTGGGCGTGTACCGCTTCAACAAGGCGTTCGGCATCGCGCCGGACCCCGGCTGCGCGATCCCCTATTTCCAGGTGGATGAGAACACCTACTGGTCCGGCGACCCGGACCGGCAGTATAACCGGATGGTGGATATCCGGGACGTGCCCGAGCTGCTCATGGACGACAGCGAGCACATCGTCGATTACGAGTATCAGTACCAGTACTGCCTGAACATCAGCTTCAACGAGGACGGCACCCCGGGCCGCGGCTCCGCGATTTTCCTGCACTGCTTCGGCCCCCTCAAGCCCTACACCGGCGGCTGCGTGGCCCTGCCCGAAAACATCATGAAGCTCGTGATGCAGCAGGTGCGGGAAGACTGCGTGGTGGTCATCGATACCCTGGAGAACCTGGGCGGGAGCCTGTAAGGTCCATCCGGACGCGGTGGAAACGCAAGATCAATCATACATACATGATGAACGCAAAAGGACCCGTTGGAAGACGGGCCTTTTGCGGTTTCAGACTATTCTGTTTTGTTTTATACAGCCGTCCTCTTATACGACCGTCATCCGGCCGCTGAATCTGTCTTTGACGATCAGCCTGGTTTCGCCGACGGCCCGGCGCCAGTCGGCCAGAAAGCTTTCCACGCAGGGGTAGCGTTTGTCCCGCTTGGGGTCGGCGGCGCGGGCGGCGACGTCGTAGAGCATCCGGGAGGTCTGGAAGGAAGCCCGGTCCCGCGGGCGGCCGGGGGAAAAGAGATCAAAAGCGAACATGCCCAGGCGGTACACGGCCGTCCGGCCGTCCAGCAGGGCCCCTTCCTGCTTTTCCTCCGGGGCCTGCCACCGGGTGGAGCCCGGCTGCGGCCCGTCCGCGCGGAAGGGGGAAGGGCGGTACAGGTCGATGTCGCAGAGGGTCAGGGTTTCTTCCCCGAGGTTCAGGATCAGGTTTTCCTCGCTGAAATCGACGGCCATCAGGTCCCGCTTTTCCAGCCGGCACATCAGGGAAAAAAGGGTTTCCGCCATCTGCAGCCGCGCCGGGACGGGCAGGTAGACCAGCCGGTCCATCAGGTCCGGATGCATCGGGTCGCCGGAGAGCGCGCCGCCTTCCTCAAAGGCAAACACCAGCGCGTACCCTTCCGAGGTCGCTCCGTGGGTCAGGAGCCGGGTCAGCCCCTTTTCGCCGGCCCCGTAATGGGGGACGGCCAGCCGCAGGATGTCCGCCGCTTCTTCCGGGCGGCCGAGGAAGCGCTCCGGCCGGGCGCCGGCGTATTTGACAAACAGTTTTCCGTAAGGCCCCTCCATCCCGAAGCACAGGTTGCCGGACGGACCCCTGTCCCAGATGCGGAAACAGCGGCCGTAGGGCGCCAGGAAACCCAGGTCCGCGGGCTCCCGGAGCATGAAGGGGATACCGTCCAGTTCAAACAGCATGGGGTTTGTGATTCCTCCGTTTCGGTTTTATCCGACGCTTTCAGCATAGCAGGAACGGCCGGACGCGTCAAGCGAGGGAATGTAAATTGTTTCATTTCTGTTTGCATTGTTACAAAAAGTGTAACAAAAATTTAAAAATATTTAAAAAATCGCTTGATTTTATGACGATTTTCCGATAAAATAGAACCGGATATCTCCACAGACGGCTTTTCATACCGACGGACGGCGGAGATGTGCGGATGCCGGATACGGAAAAAGCATCCGCGCCAAAGCGGAATTCTGTTCATTCCCAGCAGATCCAACGAGGAGGGAAAAGGACTTTATGCCCAAAAAGATATTACTGGTTGATGACGAGCCTCTGATGCTCAAGGGCCTCAAATATTCCCTGGAGCAGGAAGGCTACGAAACGCTGACCGCGATGGACGGCGAGGAAGCGCTGAGCGTCTTTGCCGCCAATCAGGTGGATCTGGTGCTGCTGGACGTCATGCTGCCCAAGATGGACGGCATCCAGGTCTGCCAGCGGATCCGCGAGCAGAGCAACGTGCCCATCATCATGCTGACCGCCAAGGGCGAGGATATGGACAAGATCCTGGGCCTGGAATACGGCGCGGATGATTACATGACCAAGCCCTTCAACGTGCTGGAGGTCAAGGCGCGCATCAAGTCCATCTTCCGCCGCGCGTCCCAGCAGCCCCACACGGAGGAAAAGAAGGTCGTCCGCGTCCATGACATGGAGGTCAACCTGGTGAACCGCTCCGTGACCCTGGGCGGCAAGGACGTGCGCCTGACCGCGAAGGAATTTGACCTGCTGCAGCTCTTCATCCAGAACCGCGGCAAGGTGTTCAGCCGGGAAGCCATGCTGGAAACCGTCTGGAAATACGATTACATGGGCGACGCCCGCACGGTCGACGTCCATATCCGCCGTCTGCGTGAAAAGATCGAAAGAATTCCCTCCCAGCCGGAATTCATCTTTACGAAGTGGGGAGTGGGCTACTATTTCACAGATAAGGACTGACGGATTCTTCACAAGCATCCGCTTCCGGATATCACTCACCTTCCTGCTGGTGGTCGGCCTTTCCTTCACGGTCACGGCCGGAA
>CAMJXZ010000079.1 GCA_946409855.1 uncultured Clostridia bacterium
GGCAGCCCGTCCGTCCAGCCGTTGACCTGGCAGAATTCTTGCACCTCGTCAAACGTCCCGGTATAGACCACCTCGTCAAAGGGCCGCTTTCCGTCCGCGGCGTACAGGGCCGCTTCTTCCTGTGTGATGGGCTCCGTCAGGGCGGATACGATCTGCGGCCATACCACCTGACGCGTATTCTGGCGCAGCTCTTCTGCCGAATGGGAGGCGAACGCGCCCGGGTATTCGGCCGTCCGGATCACGGGCACCCCCCGGTTGACGCCGGTGGAATGGATCTGCGCGATAAAGGTCGGCGCGCCGACGGCGACCGCCGGGATGCCGATGTATTCCGCGGCGATGGCGGAGCCGGTCTCTTTCGTGGTGCACAGCCCGCAGCCGCAGTTGCCGGTGATGACCGCGTCCACGCCCAGGCTTTTGAGCCGGTCCTGAAAGGAAACGGTCTGCGCGCTCTGGCCGGATACGGAGTAAGGCCCCGCGCTGCCGACCTCCCGGAAGAGCAGCACCTGCGCCGTGGGATAGGCTTCGAGAATGCATTTTTTGAGCTCGTCATGGGTGACGGAGGCCATGAAGCTGCCGCCCACCAGGGCGATCTTTTTTCCGGCCAGCGTGGAAAGCCGGGGGGCCTGCGCGATCATCTCCACCGCGTGGTAGCCCACCGGGGATACGATGGCGTATACCGGCTGGTTTTCCTCGTTGACCGTGGGGATGGGGCAGAAGTCGTCGCCGCAGCCGTCCGCGGGCGGCGGAACGGAACCCGCCGGGGCGGCGGAGGTGAACAGAAACAGGCAGATCCATAGGATCAGAAGCCGTCTTTTCCTGTTTCGCATGGGAGCGCCCTCCTGTGTGTGATATCAATATGATAACGTACGCGCGGCGTGATTTCATGCATTCGCGTTGAACAATCTGTAAAAAAAGCCGGGCGGAACGCTTGACACCGGTAAAAACATGTGATAAAATTAATTTGTATCAAACATAAAGGAAGGAGGAGCCATGGCAAACGAACCCAATGAGGCGATGAAGCTTTCCAACCAGCTTTGTTTCCCGCTGTACGCCGCCGCGAGGCATGTGACCGGCCTGTATACGCCTGTTTTAAAGCCGCTGGGCCTGACCTACACGCAGTACATCGTCTTCCTGGTGCTCTGGGAACGGGACGGGATCTCCGTGACCGAGATCGGCGAAAGGCTGATGCTGGACAACGGGACGCTGTCTCCGATGCTCAAGAAGCTGGAGCAGGCCGGCTACATCGAAAGAAAGCGCTGCCGGGAGGATGACCGGGTGGTCCGGATCACCCTGACGGACGCGGGCAGGGCGCTTCAGGAAAAGGCGAAGTACGTGCCCGGCCGTGTGGCGCGCTGCATCGAGCTGCCTCCCGAAAAGGCGGCTGCGCTGTACACGCTGCTCTACGAACTGCTGGATCATCAGAATAACAAACAGATCAGGGAGGATATTTCAAATGAAAACAGTCTATGATTTTACCGTGAAGGACCGACAGGGAAAAGAGGTTTCCCTTTCTGAGTACCGGGGCAAGGTGCTGCTCATCGTCAACACGGCGACCGGCTGCGGCTTTACCCCCCATTATGAGCCCCTGGAGGCGATGTACAGGGAAATGAAAGACCAGGGCCTGGAGATCCTGGATTTCCCCTGCAACCAGTTTGCCAATCAGGCGCCGGGCAGCGACGAGGAGATCCATTCCTTCTGCACGCTGAAGTTCGGCACGGAGTTCCCGCAGTTCGCCAAGATCGACGTCAACGGGGAAACCGCTGACCCGCTGTACGCGTACCTGGCGTCCGAAAAGCCCTTCGAAGGGTTCGGCAAGGGCCTCAAGAACATGGCGCTCAACAAGTTCGCCGCCATGAACAACAAGAAGTTCGGCGACAAAACCTACATCGGCTGGAACTTTACCAAGTTCCTCATCGACCGGGAAGGCAGGGTCGTCGCCCGGTTTGAGCCCACCGTCGACATGGCGGAAGTGAAGGCCGCCGTGCAGGCACAGCTCTGAGCGGCCGATGATGCGGGAGCGGGATTCCTATGAAATACGGTGAATCATCCTTTGATATCCTGTACCTTCTGTTCGCCGTCGCCGCCGGCTGCGTGATCCTGCGGAAGGCGAAAAACAGGACGGAAAAATACATGGGCCTCGCGGCGCTGATCCTGGGCTGCGGGGACGCCTTCCACCTGGTTCCCCGGGTGCTCAACTATTTCATCGAGGCGGATTTTGCCGCCGCCCTGGGGGTCGGCAAGCTGGTCACCTCCGTCACGATGACGGTGTTTTACCTGCTGCTGTACGCCGTCTGGCTGGGCCGCTTCCGGGAAAAGGAGAACCGCGGCGTCACGCTGGCGCTGTGGGGGCTGGCGGCGGTCCGGATCGTCCTGTGCCTGTTCCCGCAGAACGGATGGCTGCAGAACAGCGGGAACCTGACCTGGGGCATCCTGCGCAACGTCCCCTTTGTGATGCTGGGCGCGGCCATCTGCTGGCTGTATTTTGTCCGGCGCGGGGAAGACCGGGTGTTCCGGTTCATGTGGCTGTACATCCTGCTGTCCTTCCTGTTCTATATCCCGGTCGTGGTGGGCACGGAAGCGGTGCCCATGCTGGGAATGCTGATGCTGCCCAAAACGATCTGCTATATCCTGATGATCCTGGTTTTCCTCCGGGCTGCCGGGGAAAACGGGAAACGGGCCTGAAAACTGCCGAAGGGAGAAAACGAATATGAAGATCGCTGTCAGATACTACACCAAGACAGGCAATACCAAACGCCTGGCGGAGGCCATCGCCAGGGAGCTTCAGACAGAAGCGCTGCCCATCAGCACGCCGGTGACCGAGCCGGTGGACATCCTGTTCCTGGGCAATTCCTATTACGCCTTCAGCATCGACCCGGAGGTGCGGGATTTTGTCCGTTCCCTGGACAAAAGCAAGGTGGGGCGGATCGTCAATTTCGGCTCCGCCGCGATGCTGAATTCCACCTGGAAAAAGGTCAAGGCCGAGGCGGACAAGGCCGGCATCCCTATGGACGAACGGGAATTCCACTGCAAGGGGGAATTCAAGGGCATCCATAAGGGCAAGCCCAACGAGGAAGACCTGAAGGCCGCCGCCGCGTTTGCCAGGAAAATCGCCGGCTGAGGAGTTATGTCATGAGCAATCACCATGAAACGCAGACGCATCCGCTCGGAAACGGCGAAGCGTCCCGGGAGAGGACGATCATCCGGACCAGCGTCATCGGGATCGTCGCCAACGTGTTCCTGGCCGCTTTCAAGGCGGCCGTGGGGCTCCTGTCCCATTCCATCGCCATCGTGCTGGACGCTGTCAACAACCTCTCCGACGCGGGCAGTTCGCTGATCACCATCGTGGGGACGAAGCTGGCGGGCCGGGAGCCGGACAAGAAGCACCCCTTCGGCTACGGGCGGATCGAATACCTGAGCGCGATGATCATTTCCGTCATCGTGCTGTACGCCGGCATCACCTCCTTCGTGGAATCCGTCAAGAAGATCATTCACCCCGAAACGCCGGATTATAACGCCGTTTCGCTGATCATCGTGGCGGTGGCGGTGGCGGTCAAGATCCTGCTGGGCCGCTACGTCAAAAGCGTGGGTGAAAAGGTGCATTCGGATTCCCTGGTCAATTCCGGGGAGGACGCCACGCTGGACTCGGTGATCTCCGCCTCCACGCTGGCGGCCGCGGTCCTTTTCCTTCTCTTCCATGTTTCTCTGGAGGCGTGGCTGGGCGCGGTCATCTCCCTGGTGATCATCAAGTCCGGCATCGGGATGCTGCGGGACACCATCTCCCAGATCCTGGGGGAGCGCAACGACACGGAGCTCGCCCGGAGCATCCGGCAGACGGTCACGTCCTTCCCGGATGTGCAGGGCGCCTACGACCTGGTGCTCAACAACTACGGGCCGGATACCTGGAACGGCTCCATCCACATCGAGGTGCCGGACACCTATTCGGCGGACCGGCTGGACCAGCTGATCCGGGACATCACGATGAAGGTGCTCCGTGAACACCGCGTCATCCTGACCGCCATCGGGGTCTACTCCGTGAACACGAAGGATGAAGAGGTGATCCGGACGAAGGAACGGGTCCGGGAGATCGTCCTGGCCCATGAGCATGTCCGGCAGATGCACGGGTTCTACCTGATCAAAGAACAGAAGGCCATGCGGTTCGACCTCGTGGTCAGCTTTGACGCAGAAGACCGCCGCGCCGCTTTCGGCAAGGCCGTTCAGGACGTGCGGAACGCCTTCCCGGATTATACGCTGCAGGCGGCCATGGATACCGATTTCGCGGAAGAATAACCGCGTCAGGACAAGGAGGAAACCTGTATGAAAACACTCGTCGCGTATTTCTCTGCCGGCGGCGTGACCGCCGGAGTCGCACAGCGCCTGGCTGGGGCCATTCAGGCGCCCCTGTACGAGATCCGCCCCGCCGTGCCCTATACAAAGGCCGACCTGGACTGGACGGACAAACAGTCCCGCTCCACCGTGGAAATGCAGGACCCGTCCTGCCATCCGGACCTTTCGGATACGGACGCCCCGGTCGCGGACGCGGAGCTGGTCTTTGTGGGGTATCCCGTCTGGTGGTACAGGGAGCCCTCCATCGTCGACAGCTTCCTGGCCGCCTATGATTTTTCCGGGAAAAAGGTCGTGCTCTTCGCCACTTCCGGCGGCAGCGGCATCGGCAATGAGGCGCCTGCCCGCGTTGCGGAAATAAGCGGGGCGGAGGTCCTGCCCGGCAAGCGTTTCGCCCCGGATGTCTCTCCGGAAGAGCTTCAGGCATGGGCGGAAAAATACTGCTCCTGATCCAATCGGCATATTGTTCGCAGGCCCCCTTCAGGCGTTTGCCAGAGGGGGTCTGCGTTTTTTTCCACCAATAAGCGGGTCCGCTTGAATACCGGGTGATTGTGCCGGACTGGTTTTCGGGGTACAATGATCCCGGTACCAAAGAAAAGCGGGAACGGAGGAAACGGACATGGAACTCGGAAAAACCATCAGGCAGCTCCGCCTGAAGGCTGGGTTTACCCAGGAACAGCTGGCGGAAAGAATGGGGGTCGGCCCGCAGGCGGTCTCCAAATGGGAAAACGCGGCGGCGATGCCGGACATCACCCTGCTGCCGCTGCTGGCGGAAACCTTCGGGGTCACCCTGGACGATCTGTTCGGGCTGACAGCGGAGCAGCGGCTCAACCGTATCGAAAATCGCATGGACATCGAAAAGGAACTTCCCCTGGAGGTGTTCCGGGAATATGAGGATTTCCTCAAAGCGCGGCTGGCGGAAGGGGCTGACCGGGAGCGGGTGACAGAGCTGACGGCCTATCTGTACTGGCACCGGATGAACGTCGACGCGGAAAAAGTCCGCCGGTACGCGAAGGAAGCGATCCGGATGAAGCCGGACGAAAAGGGCTGCCAGTGGATGCTCCAGCGGGCGGAAGGACACGCCGCCTGGGACTGGAACGTGGCCAACCACCGCCGGGCGGTCGATTTTTACCGGGAGCTGGCGCAGGCCAATCCGGGTCAGAAGCTGCCCCTTTGCTATCTGCTGGACAACCTGATCGCCGACCGCCGCGCCGATGAGGCGGAACGGTATCTGGAACGGCTCTGCGCGCTGCCGGACGCCGACCCGGTGATGACCCGGGTGTACCGGGCGTACATCGCCCTGGCGCGGTTTGACGAGTCCAAAGCGGACGCGGTCATGGAACAGCTCCGGCAGGAATACGGGGAGGACAGCCGGTACCTCTTCGAGGCCGCCCAGTACTACGCCCGGAAATGCGATTATCAGAAAGCAATCGAATGCTACGAGCTTTCTTTCAGCCGGACGCCCCGCCGGCCCAGGTATCAGGACGAGCTGCAGGGCATCGCCGAAATATTCGAGATTCAGGGCGAATACCGGCAGGCGGCCGATACCTGGGAAAGGATCATTTCGCTCCTTCGGGATGAATGGGGCTTTACCGAGGAAACGGAGCTGCAGGACGCCCGGCGGGAAAAAGCGCGTCTGCTGGCCAGAGCCCATGAAAAAGCGGATGGCTCCCGCCCCGCGCGGGACTGACGGGGAAAAAGCCGTACCGCCAAAACCGCCTTTGCGGCAGGCCGGAACCCGGTATGGGGTTCAGCCTCCGCAAAGGCGGTTTTCTTTTTCTTTATGCAGGGGACGGCGGCCCGGCCTTCCGGTCGGGATGGCCGCCCGCCTATCCGATGCTCAGCATGCCCATCAGCAGCCGGACCAGCGAATAGTAGGTCACCACGGCGATCATGTCGCTCAGCGTAGTGATCATGGGGCCGCTGGCGACGGCCGGGTCGATGCCGACCTTCTTGAAGAACATGGGGATCACGGTGCCGTTGAAGCTGGACAAGGTCATCGAAATCACCATCGCCAGGCCGACGCAGGCCCCGCACCCGAAGGAGATGAAGAGCTTGCTGCCGTGCACGGTATCCGCCACGTCCAGCTTGGGGGAGAAGAAGTAGCTGAACAGGCCGACGGCCAGGAAGGCCAGGACGCCCAGGATCAGCCCGTTGGTCATGCCGACCCGGACCTCCTTTAAAATGAGGCGGATGCGGGTCTTGTTGTCCATTTCCTCGTCGGTCAGGTTGCGGATGGTGACGGCCAGGGACTGGGTGCCGGAGTTGCCCGACATGTCGAAGATCATCGACTGGAAGACGACGGCGATGGCCATGGTGGTCATGACGTCGGTAAAGGACCGGGAGATCATGGAGACCAGCAGCCCCAGCCCCATCAGGGTGATCAGCCAGGGCAGGCGCTTGCGGATCGACTGGAGGAGGGGCTCGTTCATTTCTTCCTCCTCGGTCAGACCGGCCAGCTTGGCGTAGTCTTCGCCCAGCTCTTCATCGACCACTTCGACCAGGTCCTGGGAGGTGATGATGCCCAGCAGGCGCATCTCGCTGTCCACGACGGGGATGGAGTCCTCGCTGTAGTCCTTCAGCTGTTCGATGCATTCCGCGACGTTTTCATGGTCGTATACATAGGGGTAGGAGGTGGTGATCAGCCCCTCCAGGTCGGTGTATTCCCGGGCGATGATCAGGTCCTGCAGGGTGATGGCGCCGTAAAAGCGCTCGTCCTGGTCCACGACGTAGATGGTGGAAAGGTTGTCGTTGTCGGCCGCCTGTTCCACCAGGGCGCGCATGGCCGCCTTGACGGAGATCCCCTTGTGGATGACGATGAAGTTGGTGGTCATCTTGCTGCCGATCTCGTCCTCGCTGTAGGACTGGATCAGCTCGACGTCCGCCCTGGACTCCTTGTCCATGTGGGAGATGATGGCTTCCTGCTGTTCCTCGTTCAGGTCTTCCAGCACGTCGACGGCGTCGTCGGCGTCCATCTCCTGGACGATGTGGGCGGCGATCTCCGGCGTCAGTTCCTCGATGAAGGAGCTGGCGTCGTCCAGGTAGGCGAAGATCTCGGAAACTTCCTCCGCGCCCAGCAGGTGGTACAGGCGCCGGCGCTCCTCCGGCGTCAGGCGCTCAAGGACGTCCGCGATGTCGTTATAGTGGTAATCGGCCAGCCGCTCCCGCATCTCGTCGTCCGGGATGCCGCTGCGGATGATCTGTTCCAGTTCTTCCGCGTAATCGGGGTGCTCGAATTCTTCCTCGTGCTCTTCGTGTTCTTCGTGCTCTTTGCCCGCTTCCTGTTCTTCGTGTTCCTTATGCGCTTCAGGCTTTTCTTCAGGGCCGGCATCACCTGGGGCCTGAGGAAGGCTGTTCTTTCCGGTCTCTTCTTCGTTCAGCTTTTCGTTTTCTTCATTCATGGGGATCCGCTCCTTTCCGCCCGGCGGCACGGGGCCGCGGCATCAAAATAAACCTGACTGTCGTTTGAATGTGACAGGCAGGAAAGCGGAGCGGCGCGCGCGACCGTCAGCCCGGCAGCACCCGGGTGAACGGTCCGGCGTCCGCGCCGTCTCCCATACTGTCATAACCGTCCACCCTGTATCACCTCACTTCATATTTTTTCTGGTCATATTTTACCAACCGGAACAGGTCTTGTCAAGAAAAGATCGGCGCGGAATCGATGGAAAGATCTGTTCTGGTCAGATCCGGATCTGCCCGGCCGGCACGAAAAAAGGGCCGCCCGGAGGCGGACCCTGTGTTTCGGCCGGAAGGATTATTTAAGAAAACATGTCATGACGTAGCCCGGGATTTCTTCCCAGGAAACCTTGGTCCATTCCTCCCCGGGGATCAGCACCGTGACCTCTTCCCCGACGACGAGTTCCGCCAAAACATTCCCTGCCTGGATGCGCGGGGTGGAACGGAGATTGACGTAGGTTTTGCTGTTGGCGATCTGCAGGATCGGGGTGCCGGGCACACCGAACACCGTCAGGTACCGGGTCATCATGTAGCCGGTTTCACCGGAGGCGCTGCGGACCTTGCACCAGGTCAGGCCGGGGTTCAGGATCTCCACCCGGGAACCGTTGGCGCAGGCGGTCAGCACACGGGAGGAAGCGGAGGGCTGCTCCCGGAGGTTGAGCCCCGAGGGGCTGTTGATCAGCGCGTAGGCGTTGGTCCAGACCGGGACGGGGGCGGGCGGCGCGGGCGTGGGGCCGGCGGGGGAGGCGGTGGCCTTCAGGTAGGAGCTGGACATGAAGCCGTACAGCCCCTGATAGCGGACGTACCAGAATTCCTTGCCCTTGAGCAGCACTTCCACCGTCTGGCCCAGGGGCACCTTCGCCAGCACCTTTTCTTTCAGCGAGGGGCCCTGGCGGAAGTTGACCGACCGGCCGCCGGAAGCGGCCGCGTAGGCGTAGGAAATGCCGGTGCCGCCGCTGCGGCGGATGAATTCCTGCCGGAAGTAGCCCAGCATGCCGTCGATCTCCACGTAATACCAGCCGTTCTGCTGAGAAAGGATGCGGCAGGTGGCGCCGTTGTAATAGATGCCCAGCACCCGGGCGTCATAGCTCGGGTATTCCCGCAGGTTCAGGAAGGCGCGGGCGCTCTGGTTGGCGACGATGCCGATCACGTCGTCCCCGGTCAGCTGGGGGCGGGTCAGGTAACTGTCCACCATGTAGCCGGTGCGGCCGGTCCGCACGATGCGGACTAGGTCCCATTCCCCGTAGGAGATCTGGATCTCGACCCATTCGCCCTTGGGGTAGCTGCCCAGCACTTTGGCGTGATACCCGGGGCCTTCCCGCAGGTTCACGGAGGCGGCGTTGTCGATGACCGCGAACTCCTTTTCGGGATAGCTGTATTCGGCCGACGCGCCCAGGCAGATGCAGCCGAAAAGGACGATCAGCAGGAGCAGGATGGTTTTTCTTGCGCGCATAGTGCTCCCTTCCTTTCCTTGGGGCCGGAACCGTTCCGGCATGTTTCACATATATAACGAATGCTCCGCCCTGTTTGTTGCACAGAAAGCGGGAAAATCACAAAGTTTCCTTGACGGAGGCGGCGCCTTCCAGCATTTCGGGGGTGATCCGCTTTTCCTGGAGGGCATTCTGCAGGATCTCGTCGTACAGGCCGGCCATCGAGGTTTCATAGTAGGGCTGGGAAAAGAAGATGCCGACCAGGCCGAACGTCAGCGCGGACAGCAGCGCCCAGCCGATGAAGGAAAGCATCATGATGAAGATGTCCATCTTGTACCCGTCGGTGATCTTTTCGGAAATCCCGCAGGCGTCCATGGCGGGGATGTTGGGGTACAGCGCCAGCAGATACGGCGTCATGCTGTAGGCGAAGCTTTTGATGATGCCGGGCACGATGAACAGCAGGGTCCACAGGAACGTCTTCAGGGCCATCCACATCATGCCGCCGAATTTGCGCCAGAACCCGGTAAACGCGCCTTCAAACAAAGCGGAGAAGGGCGGTTTTTCCCCGCGCCAGCAGCGCATGAAGAAATGGGCGGCCATCACTTCCACCACGACAGTAAACAGGCTCATCGCGGTGGTGGAGGCCAGGGCGTAGATGATCAGGCTTTCGATGGCCGCGGCGCCGACCATCGGCCATTTGTTTTCGCTCAGACGCCGGCGGGCGGTTTCCTTGATTTCCTGCCGGGTCATGGCGGGACGGCGGAACGCTTCAGACATAACGAACAAATCTCCTTTTTACAGTCGGATTAGGGGTCAAATCCCCCCGGCGGTTTTACGCCGGAACCGCGCTCAGGAAAGCAGCAGCCCGGCCAGCTCCGCGTAGGTGGAAACGTAAGGCGCGGGCAGGCCCCTGGGGCACAGTCCGTCCGGATCCATGGCGATGGACGCGATCCCCGCGTTGACGCCGGCCATGACGTCCAGCTCCCGGTCGCCGATCATCACGCATTCCGCCCGGGGCAGGCCGTGCTTGGCGATCAGCGCGTTCAGCGCGTTCGGGGCGGGCTTCAGAGGGTAGCCGTTTTCGCCGGTGATATGATCCGTGAACAGGTGCAGCAGGCCGTAGTGGGCCAGGGCCTGCAGGCTGCTGATGCCCCGGTGGGTGTACAGATAGTGGAAGCAGCTGCGCTGCGAGGCTTCTTCCAGGAACTCCGCCATGCCTTCATAGGGCAGCATGGTATCATAGCCTTCTTCCTCGCTGTGCAGCCGGTAGCCCGCCCAGAGCTCCTCGTCGGTCAGCCCGTATTTTTCCGAGACCCAGGCGTTGGTGTATTCGAGGGATTTTTTGATGGAACGGAGCAGAACCTCCGCATCTTCAACAATCCCCGCGTCCGCCAGCACTTTTTGGTAAGCCCGGCAGATGCGGGGATAAGTGTTGAAGAGCGTACCGTCAAAATCCCAGATCAGGTGGCGGTACCGCATGGATTACTCTTTCTTGTAGGCCAGGAGATCGCCGGCGCAGTGCGGGCAGCGGGTAGCGCCTTCCTTGATCTCTTCCAGGCAGTAGGGGCAGGTGGGAGCGGGTGCCGCCGGCGCTTCCTCGGCCTTTTTCTTGGTCAGATCCTTGGCCTTGTTCATGGCCTTGATGATGAGGAAGAGCACCAGCGCGGTCAGCACGAATTCGACGACCACGGCCAGGAAGCTGAGGATGGACCCGGCAAAGCCGGTCCCGCCGCCTTCCATCTTGGGCAGCGCTTCCAGGATGGGGTTGAGGAAGATCTCGATCACGGCGGTGACGACCTTGCCGAAGGCGGCGCCGATGATCACGCCGACGGCCATGTCAATGACAT
>CAMJXZ010000080.1 GCA_946409855.1 uncultured Clostridia bacterium
GCCGACGGTGTTGATCAGCCTGGCGCCTTTCTTCAGCAGCACGTAGTCGTTGCGCATCATGTCCGCGATCAGCGGCCGCTGCACCTTGACGACGACCCTGGTGCCGTCCTTGAGCACGGCGTAGTGCACCTGGCCGATGGAGGCGGAGCCCAGCGGCTCATCCCGGAACTCGCTGAAAATCTCGTCGATCTTCCTGCCGGTTTCCTGTTCGATGACGGCGCGAGCCACTTCCGGGTCCAGCTTCTTGACGTTCTGGCGGAGCTTTTCCAGTTCCTTGCAGTAGGCCTCGGGCAGCAGGTCCACGCGGCTGGACATGATCTGGCCGATCTTGACGTAAGTCGGGCCCAGGTCCTCCAGGGTGGTGCGGAGCTCTTCGGGGGTAAAGCCGTTGGCGTAGAAATTATGCGCGGAAAAGACGCCCAGGATTTCCGCGGCGCGGCGCTTTTCCTTCTGCTCCTTCTCCTCAATTTCCCGGGCCAGCAGCCGCCTGAGCTTTTCGCCCAGCTGCTGCTGGGTATGCATGAACTTTTCTTTCCGTTCCTGCAGCTCCCGGTGCAGCGCGCTGTTGTTCACGCCATCCGGATGCGCCCCTGGCGCGCGGGGCAATCCCCGCTTCCTCCTGCCCTGCTTCTTTTCCTCGTTCCGGGGGCCGGGTTTGAGGACGGGCTTCCCGGCGGGTTCTTCCGCTTCCTCTTCCTGCCCGGCGGCTTCCGCGGCTTCCCGCACGGGTTCCGCTTCCGGCTGTTCCGTTTCCTGATCCGCGATTTCCTCAGCCGGCAGGTTTTCGACGGGCTCCGTCTGCTTCACGGCGTCTGATCTCATATTCCGTGCCATCTTCTTATCCTCCTCATTCCGCTTTGATCGGCCAGATCAGGACCAGCCGCAGGATCGACGCGCTGGCGTCGATCAGCAGCGCCGTGCCGATCACCCGGAGCAGCGGATGATCCATGGTCCAGGTGACGCCCAGGTAGACTACCACGGCCCCGACGACGACCAGACATACGGCCGCCGCCGCCAGGATCCACCAGCCCTGACGGCCGGAAGGACGGATGTACATCATCGCGTTGTAGAACTGCTCGCTGCCCTGGATCACCAGCAGAACGCCGAAAAACCAGCCGAGGATTCTGGGAATATACTCTTCATACACCAGTACGGACAGACCGATCAGCGCGGCAATCAGCGCGACGGTCAGAAAAACAGTATTGATCAGCACCTTTTTGCTGTTCATATAGTCCAGCACCATGACGATCGCCGCCAGCAGCAGCGCGTACCCCAGCGCGGATACCAGCGTGCCCGTATAGGATTTCGGACAGATCACCATGATCAGGCCGACAGCCATCAGGATGATCGACATAATGATGGATGTACGCTTGAGTTTATTCAGTTCCTGAAAAAGCATATCTCATCCCCCCTGCCGGTTTTTGCCGGCGGATCATAGAAACGCAGGCCCGGACCGCCAGTGCGAACTGCAGCTGACCGGCACCGGACCTGCGTTCCCTTTACCCTTCTGCCATCTCATCTTCGGTTTCTCCGCTGAACTCTTCCGCGGCCTCTTCCCCGGTCAATCCGGGAAGGGCGGACCGCTTTCCGGGGGCGGGCCCCGTTAACCGTTGGTCGTCCGGCTGAAGGAAACGATGCTGCTGTTCTGTTCCAGGAAAGAGATGATCTCCTCCCCCTTGACGCTGGCGCTCATCTTGACCAGCATGGCGTAGGAAGTGGTGCCGTCCTTGTTGCGGGAAATGTTGTATTCCACCACCTGGGCCCGCCAGTTCTTGAGCTGTTTGGACAGCGCGCCGTGGAAGGACGAGTCGTCCTTAACCACGATCTCGATGCGGTTGTTCTGGTACTGATCGTTGATGATGGGCAGACGGTGGGTAATGAACTGGATCAGGATGATGAGCACGGTGGAGACGATCCCCAGCAGATACATTCCCGCGCCCAGCGCCAGGCCGATGCCGGTCGTAGCCCACATGCCGGCCGCCGTCGTCAGGCCCTTGATCACGGAGCCCTGCTTGAAGATGACGCCGGCGCACAGGAAGCTGATGCCGCTGACGACCTGGGCGGCGATCCGGGCCGGGTCCGCCTCCTTGACGCCGAAGAAGTAACTGCCGTCCCCGCTGACCAGGTCGGCAAAGCCGTACTTGGAGACGATCATGATGAGCGCCGCCGAAAAGGAAACCAGCAGATGCGTGCGCACCCCCGCCTCCTTCAGCCGGTGGCTCCTCTCCAGCCCGATAAAAGCCCCGCAGACGCAGGACAGCGCGATCCGGATGATGAACTCCAGAACGTAGGAGATGGGCTCGTGCTGGTTCATCAGCTCAAACAACATACGTTCACCGCCTCCTTTTTACCCGCGGACGGGCCGGTCAGGCCTGATCGGGGAACTCGATCCGCCTGATCTTGTCCGCGTAATCGATGATCTTCTGCACCCATTCATCGTCCTGCGCGTCCAGCTGGTACGTCCGAAACCCGTACTGCGGGCCCAGGGAACAGATCACCGTCTCGTCGTCCACGTGCAGGGAAATCCGGTAGCGGTTGGGCAGCTTCTGGGGCAGGATGATCTTGTTGTCCCGCTGCACCTCCCTGGCGTGCCGGGCGCCGTTGACAATCCCGTCAAAGCGGATGCCGTAGAAACGGAACAGCCAGTTGATATATTTCTCCGTCCGGAAGGAAGAAGTGTATACCCATACTTCATAGCCCAGCGCCTGCAGCCGGTTGATCAGCTCCGGCGTGCCCAGCCGGAGCCTTTCCTTAAAAAAACGGTTGATGGGGAAAGGAGGCTCCGGCTCCGTCTTGTGCGTTTTGGGCGATACAAACAGCACCTCGTCCAGGTCGAAGGAAACCCGCATCCGGGGCTTCTGCTCACGCTTCTTCATGCCGATTCATCGCTCCGATGATATCCATCACTTGGGTAGACCAGCCGTCCCCGCCGCCTGTCAGCGGATAATCCTCAAACACTCCCTTTTCCGTATTGGTGCGGAGTACGGACATCCGTTCAATATGCACCGTCTCCTGGTAGTGGTTCAGGATCATCTCCATCAGCTTCTTGCGCACCGCGTTTTTCAGGCCGTTCCTGCCCGTGCCCGTGATGACGCCGGTGACCAGCACCTGACGGAGAAGGAACATCCTCTGGATATAGTCCGCCGAATAGAAATTCGAGGAATAGAGCCAGATGTCATAGCCCTGCGTGTTCAGGAAATGAAACAGGGCCGGAATGCCCAGGCGGACCCGCTCCCGGTAGATATGGCTGAAGGGGAAGGGCAGCGGTTTTTCCGCCGCTTCATCCTCCCGGTCCGTAAAAACGATCTCGTCCAGGTCCAGGGAAACGCGCTTGTTGTGCTTGGCGTTTTTCAGCATTTTCTTTACGTCCATTTCCTGCGTCAGGTCCACGATCCGGACCGGCAGGCTGGACAGGCCGAGCTTCAGCGCCGCCGCCCAGCGGTGATGGCCGTTGAGGATCATGTACCCGTCCGGCCGGATCCTTTCGACGTACAGCGGGTCGTTGATATCGGTCTCCATATAGTCTTCCTTATGGGAAAACTGATTGTTCCGGCTGTATTCCTTCACATACCTGGAGATGATCTCATAGCTGGGGCCGACGGCGGGATCGCAGAACTCGTCGTCCGGATTGGGGTGCAGTTTTTTGGGAGAAAGCCTGCGGATCACGGCGCGCCGGAGCATCCCGGCGCGGACCGGGTAATAAACGCCCTTCAGCTTATCCAGCTCACCGTCCAGGAATTTCTGAAACTCGGTTTTACTGACAGACATAGGCACTTTCCCTGCTTTTCATCGTGTTGGGGGATGTGATACCGGGCAGCCGCGTTATTTCCCCGTCCCGGGCGCGGGCTTTTTCCGGGCCGGGATCCGCCTGGCGGAAGGAACCAGTGCCTTCTGCGGGCAGACCAGGACGCACAGGTGACAGCCCACGCACGCTTTGCCGTTCAGCACCGGGCGGCGGTTTTTGTCCAGCCGGATGGCCTGATGGCCGCCGTCCCTGCAGGAAATCTCGCAGCGCCCGCAGCCGATGCAGCGCTCCCTGATGTGATGCGGATAGACGATGGTATCCCTTTCCAGCGTTTCCGTGGTGCTGCTCAGGGTATCCAGGCCCAGGCCCACGATCTCCCGGACGCTTGCGACGCCCTTTTCGGCCAGGTAAAGGTTCAGACCCTGCTTGAGGTCGTCGATGATCCGGAAGCCGTACTGCATCACCGCGGTGGTGACCTGCACGGTGCCGCTGCCCAGGAGGATGAATTCCAGCGCGTCCTGCCAGGTTTCCACCCCGCCCATGCCGGAAATGTGCATGCCAGCCAGCGCGGGGTTCTGCCCGAGCTCCGCAATAAACCGCAGCGCGATTGGTTTTACGGCGCTTCCGCTGTAGCCGCCCACGGCGCTCCTGCCGTGCACGGCCGGCGCCGAAACGTACGTATGGGGATTGACGCCCACGACGGATTTGATGGTATTGATGGCGGACAGTCCGTCCGCCCCGCCCCGTCTGGCGGCCTCGGCCGCGGGGCTCATACTGGCCACATTCGGGGTCATCTTGGCCAGGATGGGGATATGGCAGGCCTTCCGGGCCGCCGCGGTATACCGTTCCACCAGCTCCGGAATCTGGCCGATATCGCTGCCCAGGCCTTCTTCCATCATGTTCGGGCAGGAGAAATTGAGCTCCACGGCGTCCGCCCCGTTCTCCTCGCAGAGGCGGGCCAGCTCGCCCCATTCCTGCTCGTCCTTGCCCATGATGGAGGCCAGGATGAATTTGGACGGGTAATTCGCCTTCAGCCGGCGGAAGATCTCCATGTTTTCCGCCACGCTGTGGTCGGACAGCTGCTCGATGTTCTTAAAGCCGATGATGCTCCCGTCCGCGCCGGTCACGGCCGAAAAGCGGGGAGAGGCCTCCCGGATATCCAGGGAGCAGACGGTCTTGAAGCAGATGCCGGCCCAGCCCGCCTCCAGCGCCCTGGCGCACATCTCGTAGGTGCTGGCCACCACGGAGGAGGAAATCAGGAAGGGGTTTTCAAGCTCGATGCCGCACAGGTCGCAGCGGAGCCGCTCCTCGTCCTGCGGCAGGGACGTTTCGCAGTCCGGCTTGACCTGATAGTACAGCCGGTTGATCAGGTCCTGAATGGGCACCTCCCCCGCCCGGACGCAGGCCCGCTCGCAGGGCGCGGGACAAACCAGACAGGGATTATGCGCGGGCACGGACTGGGCGGCCGACTGCTCGTTGCGGAACCAGATGCTCCTAAGCAGCCTGTCCACATCCAGCAGGCCGCAGGCCTCTGCACACGGGGCTTTGTCGCACAGGACGCAGCGGATCATATCCGCTCTGGCAATGCTTGGTTCGATGCCGATCATAAAGCCGCTCCTCTCTTCCGCCCTTCATCCGGCGGCCGACGTTCAATAAACCGTGTGTTCCGTTTCCAGGTAGATGTCAAACAGGGCAAGACAGGCTTCCCGGTCCAGGCAGACCAGATAATCGGAAAGCTGTTCCCGGCCGCCCATGGCGCTGTCCAGATCCGCGTCCCGGAAGCCAATCCGCTCGGTATCCAGGATCGTGCAGCCGTAGTACACCCGGTCGATCCGCGCCCAGAGGCAGGCGAACAGACACATGGGGCACGGCTCCGCGGTGGTGTACAGCACGCAGCCGCTCAGATCATGGGTGTCCAGGCGGGCGCAGGCGTCCCGGATGGCGGCGATTTCCCCATGGAAGGTCGGGTCGCGGTCGGTCAGCACCCGGTTGTGCCCCCGGCCGACGATGACCCCGTCCCGGACGATCACCGACCCGAAGGGCCCGCCGTGCTGCCCGGTGATGCCGGCCAGCGCTTCCTCCAGGGCGGCCTGCATGAAAGGGTTTTCCGCCTGAACGGAAAGCGCGGGCGCCGGCTCGGCCCGGGCGCCGCCCAGCACAAAGCATATTGCCAGCGCCGCGGCCAGCAGCCGGCAGGCGCTGGCAATCTCCTTATTCATCGCAGGGTATCCTCAGCACCAGATGATTCATATTCAGGGAATAGGTGTACTTTGCCTCCTCCGCCAGCGCCATCACCAGGCGGATGCCCACGGCGGGCTTTTCCTCCTGCGGGATATAATGCACCGGGTCAAAGGCGGGACAGTCGTCCCGGAAGCGGACGATCCAGTGATCGGGCCTGCGGAGGATGCGCACGGACAGATCATGGCTTTTTCCGTCCCCGGAAAAGCCGTAGCGGACGGTATTGTCCGCCATTTCCTCGATGCACAGGGCGATATGGTTGGCCAAACGGGGGGACTGCCCGCGGGAGATGCAGAATTCCTCCGCCCGCCGGGACACCGCCGCCACCTCCTCCAGGGAATGGATATCGGCCTCCATCAGGTCCTCCGGCGGGACGCCGAAATCCTCCCGCAGCAGGAGATAATTCTCCGGCTTCCAGGGGATGCGCCCGGTCCTGGCCCGGACGTACAGCCCGATCAGGAGCATCGTCAGCAGCCCGCCCGCCGGGAAAAACAGCCAGGCGCCGGGAACCCCCAGAAAGCGGCTCAGGACAAACGCGGCCAGGGCCGGCAGCAGCGCCCCTTCCAGCAGGGAGACCGCTTCCGTCAAAAGCACCCGCCCCGTGGCCTGGTAGGCGTTCTTGAGCAACGCGTTCAGACAGCAGGGGATCAGCCCGGCGGCATAGATGCGCAGCCCCAGCACCGCCATCTCCCGGGCCTCGTCGGCCCCGGGAATGAACACGGATACAAGCGCGGGCGCGAAGACCAGCAGCACCGCGCCCATGCACAGCCCAAGGAACACAGCGTACCGGTACAGAAGGCGGAGCAGCCCGTAAAGCGCCGTCCGGTCCTCCTCGTTGTAAAAGACCCCGCAAAGCGTCAGGGATATACCCCCGATGCCGGTCACGATGCAGCAGGCCGAATTGCCAATGGTGTTGATCACCGTGAACGACGCCAGGGCGTTCTGCCCGCCCAGGCCCATGAGCATCCGGTTCATCAGGAACACCAGCAGCACCGTGGCGGCCATGCCGAAGCTGGCGGGGAACCCGCTCTCAAACAGCTCGGTGATCTTTTTGCATGTGACCTGGCGGAAGGAAAAACGGAACACGCACTTTTTGGACAGAAAGTAAAACGCGCTGATGATCATCGCCGCGTAGTAGCTGACGGCGGAGGCCAGCCCCATGCCGAACATGCCGCCGTGGAAGACCAGGGCGTTGAGCAGGTCCAGCCCCACGTCGATCACCGTCATGGCCAGCACGGCGGTGATCAGCAGCTTGCTCTGCCCGGCCATCTGCAGGAAAGGCACCAGTACCAGCGCGCCCATGGACGCGGGGGCCCCGATGCTGAACCCGGCCAGATAATCCCGCGTCCAGTCAAACAGCTTCCCGCTTCTCCCCGCGCCCATCAGCCGGGCGAAAGAAGGCGTGAACAGAAGGACCGCCGCCATGAAGACCAGCGACACGCCGCCGGCCACCGCGACGGCGGAGGAATAGCCGGCGTTCGTTTCCGTCTGGGACCCGCGCCCCAGGGACTTGCTGCACACCACCTGAATGCCGGAAGCCAGCAGGCTCCCGATGGCGCCGATCGCCAGCAGCAGCGGATTGGCCAGCCCGTAGGCGGCGATCCCCTCTTTGCCCAGAAAACGGCTGATCATCACGTTGTCGATCAGCAGGCAGAGGGACACCGTCAGCGCGGAAAAGATCTGCGCCGTCAGCATCTGGCGGACAAGTTTACGGATCATCTGGGAAAGCTCCTTTGCATCATTGGGGAGGGAAAGACTTCATTTGGCAGCCGGGCAATATGAAACGGGCGGCAGGAGAACCTCATCCGGCCCGGTGCGCCGGCACCCGCTCCCGGGGCAGGGCGCGGCCGCTTTTCCGGGGCGGACTATTTCCCGCTGTAGAATTCCGTCCTGGTCCGGTTTTCCTGGATCAGCACGGAGCTCTGGTCAAAAACCTTGACCATCTCGTCGCAGGCGGCGTGCACCTTGTCCAAAGTGGTATCGCTCAGATAGATCACGATGGTGTGCTCCTCATAGAGCGTCCCGTCGTCCCCGACCCAGCCGCCGTCGGCATCCTGCACCGTGAAGCCGCCGAAATGGCGGATCAGGATCTCCTGCGCTTTGGCCTTCGCTTCCTCCGGCGGGAAGACGGGGACGTTGGTATCCTTGCCGTTGGTGCCCAGATACAGGATGTACTGAACGTCTTCCTGTGGCGTCGGCGCGGGCTTCAGCGTGAAATACAGGCTCACGGCCGACAGGCAGACGGCCAAAGCGGTCAGCAGGACGAGGATCGCGGCGATCTTTCTACTCATGGCAGGCTTCCTCCCGGGTGGTTTCAAAAAGGCATTCGACGGCGTCCGCGCCGCCGGCCGGCTCCCCCGCTTCGTTCAGGAGCAATTCCTCCATCCGGACCGTGAGGGACAGGTCCAGGATCCGGTCCGGCGCTTCACCGATCCATACCTCGGCCCGGCACCGGCAGCCGGCGGGAACCACCGTGCCGAACGCGGACCCCGTTTCCGCCCCGTTGACCCGGAGGGAGGGGACGGAAACGGATACCAGCCGGTCCGTCCGGTTGCCGATCAGGACCGGGACGGCGCTGCCGCCCCTTTCAGCCGGGCATACGTCCAGGCAGAAAAGGCACAGCCCATTCTGATCATACAGGGGGCGGCCGGGGGCCTCAAAGCCGTCCGCTTCCGCCATGGGAACGGAGGTGTTCACCGTCAGCCGCGGGGTCGTCAGCAGCATCCCGCCGGTTCGCGCGTCTGATACGCGCAGAACAAAGCCGATCTCCGAAAACGCTTTGATCCCGCAGGGTTCATAATCATCGCTTCCGGCAAAGCCGATGCCGAGAGCCTTCGTTTCCCCGTCGGGGACGATCCGGTCCGTCCCCTGACCGGCGGCCGCGCGCTCCTCCCCCGGCGTCCCCTGACAAAGGACGATGCCCGCGTTCCACATCCAGCCGTTCAGGGTGCAGTCCGCCAACTCGATGCGGAGCTCCCTGCCCGACGCGTTGGTTACCGCCAGCTCAAGCACCGGTATATCCGAAACAAAGCCCAGGCCTTTTACGGCGACCGTCAGGCCGCCTGCCTCAAAAAGCGTCTGCTCCGCGGCCGTTTCGTCCCCGCGGAACCCCCGGGACGGCTTTTCCGCCGCCCGGCCGGTACCGATGAAGGCGCACAGCATCAGGCTCAGCAGGAGGGCCGGCAATCGCTTCATGGCACCAGTCTCCTTTCACAGATCCGGCGGGATCCCCCGCCCCGACTCACCGGGCAGGCTGCCGGGAACTGCCTGATATTGCAAACGCTGTGCCGTCTGACGGAAGTATACCACACAACGGATACAAAAAACAACCATAAACCACAAGATAAAAGGAATTCTCTTCGCAGCCTTCAGCTGCCAGTGGACCGGTAATAGCGCATCGCCCTTTGGAAGAAAAGATAAATGACGAAAAACACCGCCGCCCCGGACAGGGGGGTCAGGAACGCCGTCCAGAAAGGCCAGTCAAAAAGCGGCTTTTCCAGGATGAAGCTGGCGGGCAGCTGCAGCACCAGGGCAAAGGGAACAAACGCGGTGAACAGCACCCTTAAGGGCCGCGGGTAGATGCTGACCGGGTATTCGCAGGCGCTGCGGCCCCCGTAGGTCAGGACGTTGACCAGCTCCACCGATTTGACGGAATGGATACAGAAGATCGCCTCGATCAGAAACAGCCCCAGGATCATCATCACGCCGAAGGATACAGCCTCCGCGAACAGCAGGGCTTTTAAGGCCGTCCACCTCACCTGCGAAAGCCGGCAGCCCATCACCAGGGCGGCAACGCCCACGGCGATGCAGGTGATACGTCTTGGGTCGACGGCGCTGCAGAGCACCTGGGTCAGCACGCCCCGGGGCCGGAGCAGCACCGTGTCCAGCTGCCCGCTGCGCACCATGGAGGGGAAATTGCCGGTCACCCCGCGGCCGAAGCACTCCGTCAGGTAGAAGGTGACGGACATGATGCCGAAAAAGAAGAACAGGTCCCCCGCTGCCCACTGCCGCAGATGGTCAAAGCGGTCCAGCACCAGGATCAGCGCCATCATCTCCCCGCCTTCCATGATCAGCTGCGCCAGGCTCTGCATCAGGAAGGACACGGGATACTGCAGCTGGCTTTTGAGCAGCATGCCCATGGACCGGATATACAGCCTGATGGTATCCATCCCGTCACCCTCCCTGTACGATGATGCGCTTCTGGTTGCGCCGCCAGAGCAGGACCCCGGCCAGCGCCAGCAGGGCCGTCCACCCCGCCTGAATGCCCAGCACTTTCAGCGCGTCCCCGGCGCCGTATTCCCCGGTATACAGGCGGATCGGGGCGTCCAGCAGCTGGGCGTAGGGAAGCAGGGTGATCACCCGCTGCCAGCTGTCCGGGAACAGGGTCAGCGGCAGGATGTTCCCGCTGAAGGTCATCATCAGCATGTTCAGCATCGCCTGAACGCCCCGGAAATCCAGCGTGCGCATGGTGAACGCCATGGTGATGTTTTCCAGCGCCGATACGCACGCAAGGCCCAGCACCAGCGCCAGCAGGCTCCAGAGCAGCGCCCCCGCGGAGGCGGGCGGCGCAATCCCCCAGCCCGCCGGCAGACAGGCGGCGAACAGCAGCATCGGCACGGCGCGCATGAGGCTCCCCACCAGCTTCTGCGCCGTGATCCGGGCGTAGTAAAAGCCGTACAGGCTGACCGGGCGGCACAGGTCGTAGGCGATCCCGCCGGTGCGGATCTTGTCCATCAGGTCGGCGTCGGAGGCCAGCAGCATCCGGAAGAAGGCCTGCTGCAGCCACACGTAAGTGGCGACGTGGGAAAATGGCATCGGCTGGGGCTTGCCTGCATACAGGGCCCGGTACAGGGCGATCAGCACGAGCCCGAAAAACACCTGGCAGAGGATGCCGCCCAGGGCCGCGCCGCGGTACTGCGTTTCCAGCCTCCGCCGCAGGCGGAATACGGACAGATAGGCCTTCATAGATCCATCTCCCGGTACATGGCGGCGATCAGGTGGTCGATGTTCTGCGGCTGCACGGTCATTTCGCGGATGGCGCCAGCTTTCTGCAGCAGGCTGAGCAGCC